>CAZIQC010000049.1:0-7373 GCA_964541335.1 uncultured Oscillospiraceae bacterium | reverse complement strand
CGCGCCGATGAGCGAGCAAGCAACCGCTTGAAAAAGCAACAAATAAAAAAGCCCCGCAATGCTACCAACACTGCGAGGCAACGTCAAGGAATGCTCCTTAACAAACACCAACGTTATTATACAGCACTCCTTGGAATTTTGCAACTATTTTTTAAAGGAGTGTATTTTTTTATGCCTATTTACAAGATGAACGGCACAAAAAACGGTAAACAAAAGTACCGAGTGCGAATTAACTATGTAGATAATTTCGGACGAAACAAACAAACTGAGCGTGTCGCATATGGTATGGCAGAGGCAAAAGACCTCGAAATGCGTATGCAATACGAGGTAAAAGAACGCCCTATAACGAACGGAATTACTTTGCAACAGCTTTTTTCTGAATACATTAAATGCGTTACTCCGGAGATACGAGAGTCAACCGTTGCAACGCACAATCGAATATTCAAGCAATATGTTTTAAATACGTTGGGACAAACTCACGTAAAAAAACTTACAGCTCCTATTTTGCAAAATTGGAAAAACGAAATAGAAGCCGTTCGCACAGCTCAAGGCAACCCTCTAAGTCTTCGTTACAAGCAAAACATATATTCCACATTTCGCGCTGTCTTGAATTGGGGGGTAAAAATGGATTATCTTTCACAAAACATTCTCGTCAAGGTGGGAAATTTTAAAGCGGGCAATATGCTCACAAAAAGAAATGTAGACTTTTACACTGCAGAAGAATATAAGCTTTTTTCCGCCGTTGCCAAAGAGGAGGCTGTGAAAGGAAACACTCTTCACGACTGGGACTATTATGTTTTCTTTGCCATTGCTTTTTATACGGGACTGAGAAAAGGCGAAATTCACGCATTAAAATGGTCTGACATAAATGGTAATATTTTAAATGTATCTCGCAGTATCACGCAAAAACTAAAGGGAGATGACCGAGAAACTCTTCCCAAAAACAGAAGCTCAATTAGAACATTGCAAATGCCGCTTCCGTTGACAGAACTGCTCAACAAGCATAAAATTCGATACCAAACTTTCAAAGGGTTCTCCGAGGATTTCAGAATATGCGGCGGCACTCGTCCACTCAGAGATACTTCTATCGAAAACAAAAATCAACTTTTTGCAAAGCTTGCCGGAATAAAAAAAATTCGCATACACGACTTTAGGCATTCGCATGTATCTGTTCTTGCAAATGAGGGGATAAACATTCAGGAAATCGCAAGACGATTAGGACACTCAAAGATAGAAATGACGTGGAATACATACGCGCATTTGTACCCACGCGAGGAAGAACGCGCCGTCGAAATTTTGAACAAAATAAAATAATTTGCTTGCAATAGCAAGAAAATTCGTGTATAATCCGTGTATAAAAAGAAGAAAACCGCCTAAGAACAGCGGTTTCCCTTGTTTTGGTCGGAGTGGCGGGACTCGAACCCACGGCATCCTGCTCCCAAAGCAGGCGCGCTACCAACTGCGCTACACCCCGTTTTTTCGTTATCTCTCGGTTATTATACCCAATTCGACGCAATAAGTCAAGCTAAAATTATACT
Source organism: uncultured Oscillospiraceae bacterium (assembly GCA_964541335.1). Classification (GTDB taxonomy): domain Bacteria; phylum Bacillota; class Clostridia; order UMGS1883; family UMGS1883; genus UMGS1883. Next base: position 5,835 of record CAZIQC010000049.1, on the reverse strand, counting down.
CCCCGTTACTTTATTTTTTCGCGAAAAAGCTTTTCGTTTAAATCGAAGCCATGCTCCCGCTTAAAATGCAGGGAACAGAGCGGAAGCATTAGCTCTTCAAGGCTTTTGCCCAAAACGTTATAAGTCAATTCAATTTTGCTGTTCTGCGTTTCGGTTTTTCAAAGCTTCGACTATTTTTTCAAAATGCATATAGTGCGACGCTTTTATAAGTACGGTATCGCCTTTTTTTATAAGCTCATTCATTTTTTTTAAAAAGTCATCCATTTTTTCAAAATAAACGGCATTTCCGCCCTTTTCAATGCAAGCCGAATATGTATTTTTCGAAAGCGGTCCTATAGCGATTACCAAGCCCACACGCTCCGTTGCGGCGTGCTCGCCGACGCCTCGGTGCAATGCCGCAGCGTCTCTTCCCAGCTCGCCCATATCTCCCAAAATGCACACACTGCGCCGTGCGTCGCTTTTTACAAGCAAATCTATGCCCGATTCAACCGAATTCGGTGCAGCGTTGTAGCAATCGTCAATAATGGTGCATGTGTCGGTCTTAATTACGTTTGCTCTGCCGCTCATCGCCTTTGCCGCCAAAAGACCGTCCACAATCTGTTCGTGCGTAAGTCCGAGCCAACTGCCCGCCGCCATTGCCGCCATTGCCGCAAAAAGCACGTGTCTGCCGGGGAGCGGTATGGTGCAGTCAAAATGCTCGCCGAAAAGCGACACCGAAAATTCCGTCCCGGAGAAGCCCTTTTCCAAAAAGCTTTCAATGTATATATCGTTTTTTTGCTCAAATCCGAAAAAGCATTTGTTCGGTCTGTTTATTGCGGAAAGCAGGTCGTCGTCACCGTTTAAAATGCACCGCGCCGCCGGCGGCATACATTCGAAAATTTCGCTTTTTGCTTTAAGTATATTTTCACGCGTGCCGAAATTTTCGATATGACTTATGCCTATATTTGTCATAATACACATCGTCGGGCGCGCAATCGATGTAAGCAGGCTCATTTCGCCGAAATGATTCATTCCCATTTCAATAACTGCCACATCGGTTTCAGGCTTTATCGACAGTATGCTGAGCGGAAGTCCCAGTCCGTTGTTGAAATTTCCCTCCGTTTTTGTAACGTTGTAATGCATTGAAAGCACACTTGCCACCACCTCTTTTGTGGTGGTCTTCCCCACGCTTCCCGTTATACCTATTACCGTAATGTTAAGCTTACTTCGGTAATATGCCGCTATACGCTGAAGCGCAGCTACGCTGTCGGGCACAACAATGCAAGGTTCCGCCTCGCACCGCTTTTCGGAAACGGCACACAGTGCGCCCTTTTCCGTTGCCGACGAAATGTATTCAAATCCGTCGGTATTTTCTCCCTTAATAGCCACAAACAAGCTTCCGCGCACCGCCTTGCGGCTGTCTATTACAACCGTTGTAAGCCTCTTGTCCAAAAGCGTGTCATCTCCGTAAAATATGCCGTCGCACGCGTGCACGGCTTCCCGCACGGTTAAATTTATTTCTCTTTCCATATCAGTCGCCCCCATTGAGTATAAATACCGCTTTTTTTTCACAATCCAAAATTTTGCGTGCGCATTGCATAACGTCTTGCGCCGTTACGCTGTCAATCCCGCGAATAAGCTCCTCTTCTTTGCGCAGGCTGTTTAAAAAGAGCATATCCTTTCCGTTTGCATTCATTCGCGCTTCACACAGCTCACTGTCGAGAATAATTCCGCACTTAATTATTTCCCGCGCACGGTTTAGCTCGTCCTCGTTTATCTTTTCGGTGCATATTTTTTCGGTTTCAACATTGATTTTTTGCCGCAATGCGTGTGCGTTCTCGTCCGAGGTTGCCGCGTATATACCCATCATTCCCGTGTTTTCGAAAAGCGTTGTGTAAGAATATATGCTGTAGCACAGACCGCACTCCTCCCTTGCCGCGCGAAAAAGTCTGCTCGATGTACTCCCTCCGAATACGCTGTTTAACACGGACAATGCGTAAATTCTTTCGTCAAAAAAGGAAAACGCCTCATAGCCTACCGAAATATGCGTTTGCTCTATACTTTTGGTTATTTTTCTTTCTCCGCCGCAAAATTGCGCGTTGCCCACGGTGCTCGCTTCGGAAAAGCTGCCGCGCCCGAAATGTTTTTCGCACAGCGAAACAAGCTCTTTTTCATCAAACCGACCCGCAACGGACAGCACCGTGTTTGCCGGTGTATACTGCCGCCGCACATAGGCTTGTATATCCTCCGCACGTATAGTGCGAACGCTTTTTACGGTGCCCGCTATGGGACGCCCGTGCGGATTGTCTTGCCACATAAGCTCAAAGAGCTTTTCTTCCGAAAGCTCCTCGGGCGAATCTTCATACATATTTATTTCTTCTTCTATAACACCGCGCTCAAGCTCGGTGTCATTTTTTTCAAACAACGAATTGTAATACATATCGCCGAGTATTTCCACCGCTTTCGGCAAATGCGCCGCGGGAACTCGTGTGTAATAACAAGTATGATCTCTTTCCGTATATGCATTAAGCTGTCCGCCGATACAGTCTGCCTCGCACGCAATTTGCGCCGCCGTGCGTCGCGTTGTTCCCTTAAAAAGCATATGCTCCGCAAAATGACTTATTCCGTTTTCGTTTTTATTTTCGTATATACTTCCCGCGCGCACCCACACGCCAATGCTCGCGCTTTTTGCAAACGGCATTTTTTCGTATACAAGGCGCAGTCCGTTCGAAAGTTTGTACACATTTTTCATATTAAGCTCCGCACACAATTTATCACAGCACAGTTTTCCTCAAAAAAGAGGCGGCTTGCAGCTCTCTCAAGCACCCAAAGCACTTAAAAAAACCACCCGCCGCATATTATCCTTTATTCCGCCGAAACGGGCAACGCGTCTTTTCTCGAAAAGTTGTACCGACCCATACGATCCACTTCCACAAGCTTAACGTTTATCACATCACCCACGTTTACAACATCGGTTACCTTTTCAACACGCCTGTTGTCCAGCTTGCTTATATGAACAAGCCCTTCCTTTCCGGGAAGATACTCGACAAATGCGCCGAAATCCATAATTCTTGTAACGGTTGCGGTAAATACATCGCCTATTGCCACATCGCCCGCTATGCCGCGCACTATTTTTATTGCGCGCGCCTGTGCGTCCGCGTCCGTGGAAGCGAAAAATACCGTTCCGTCGTCCTCAATATCAATCTTTACGCCGGTCTCCGCAACAATTTTTTGAATAACCTTACCGCCACTACCTATAACATCGCGGATTTTTTCGGGATCGATGGTTGTTGTCGCAATCTTGGGCGCATATTTTGAAAGGCTCTCTCTCGGTGTCGCAATGCACGGAAGCATACATTCGTCCAAAATTCTGCAACGTGCCGCACGCGTTTTCTCCAGCGCCTCGCGTATTATTTCGGGTGTAAGACCGTCAATCTTTATATCAACCTGAATTGCCGTAATACCCTCTTTTGTACCGGCAACCTTAAAGTCCATATCTCCGAAGAAATCCTCCAGTCCCTGTATGTCAACCATTGTTATATAGCGGTCGCCCTCTGTTACCAAGCCGCACGAAATACCCGCAACCGGGGCTTTTATGGGAACGCCCGCGTCCATAAGTGCAAGCGTGCTGCCGCATATGCTTCCCTGAGATGTAGACCCGTTCGAGCTTAAAACCTCGGAAACCATACGTATCGTGTACGGAAATTCTTCCTTGGAGGGAATTACCGGCACAAGTGCCTTTTCCGCAAGCGCGCCGTGTCCTATTTCGCGTCTTCCCGGTCCGCGACTCGGGCGCGTTTCTCCCACGGAATATGACGGGAAATTATAATGATGAATGTACCGCTTCGTTTCTTCCTCGTCGATACCGTCAAGCAACTGCTCCTCGGACACCATACCGAGCGTACACGTTGTCAAAACCTGTGTCTGCCCTCTTGTAAACATTCCGCTGCCGTGTGTTCTAGGTAAAAGACCTACCTCCGCCGCAAGCGGTCGCACCTCGTCAAGCTGTCTGCCGTCAACGCGTTTTCCGTCATCGAGAATCCAACGACGAACAACATACTTTTGCAACTTGTAAAGAGCCTCGTCGATTACAGCCTCCGACTCGGGATATTTCTCGGCAAGAGCCTCGTAAACAAAGGCATAAACCTCCTTAAGGTTTTCTTCGCGCACGTTTTTATCATCCGTATCAAGCGCCGCGCGCACCTTTTCAACGGCAATGTCCTTTACATCGTTATACAATTCCTCCGGAACAACGATATGCTCGTAGTCGAATTTAGGCTTTCCTATTTCCTTTTGAATACCCTCAATAAACTCACATATCTTGGAAATTTCACGATGTGCCGCCATAATGCCCTCAAACATATCGTCCTCGGACACACTGTTTGCACCGGCTTCAATCATATTAACCTTTGCCTTTGTTCCGGCAATTGTCAAAAACATTTCACTGCGACTGCGCTCTTCCGCTGTGGGATTAACCACAATTTTTCCGTCAACCAAGCCAACCGTTGCGCCGGCAATCGGACCCGCAAACGGTACGGCGGATATGCTTATCGCAATCGACGCACCTATCATAGCCGTTATAACGGGGTCATTATCCTGATCCACACTCATAACCGTTGTAACAACGGACACGTCGTTTCTCAAATCCTTGGGGAATAACGGGCGAATCGGACGATCTATACAGCGCGACGCCAAAATTGCCTTTTCACTGGGGCGACCCTCTCTTTTAAGAAAGCTTCCGGGGATTTTTCCCACGGAATACAGCTTTTCCTCATAATCTACCGACAAAGGGAAGAAATCTATTCCGTCGCGCGGCTTTGCCGACGCGGTAGCCGTGGCGTGTACAACGGTTTCCCCGTACCGCACAAGGCAACTTCCTCCCGCCAAAAGAGCCATTTTGCCCGTTTCCACAACAAGCGGACGACCGCAAAACTCCGTTTCAAAAGTTCTGAACATAACTTACCTCCTAAAATTTTAATTTCGGAGGGGGAGTGGTTTTATCACTTAAGAAAACACCCTCTCGAAAGAGCTTTCTTAAGTGCTAAAGCTACCTTCCCCTCCACCGTTAAAGAACGCACAGAAGCGGAAAAATCGTCTTTTCCGCTTCTGTGGCTTTTCAAAGCCGTTATTACTTTCTCAAGCCGAGCTTCTCTACGATTGCACGATAACGGTTGATGTCTACCTTCATAAGATAGTTGAGAAGACCTCTTCTCTGACCAACCATCTTCAACAGACCGCGTCTTGAATGATGGTCCTTCTTAAACTGCTTCAAATGCTCGTTCAAATGATTGATTCTCTCCGTAAGAATTGCAATCTGCACCTCGGGCGAGCCTGTGTCGGTATCATGCAGCTTGTACTGCTCGATGATACTCTGCTTCGTTTCCTTTAACATAACAAAACCTCCGAATTTTATTTTCGGCACAACCTCCGCAAAGCCGGGAAAAGGGTTGGAGAAACCGCAACTCACAGCAACGGGATAATATGCCAAGTAGTATAGTACCACAACAAAAAACTTTTGTCAATTGTTTTTGTGCGAAAATCCTCTCCGCAAATTTTTAAAATAAAAAAGAAAAAAATGCTTGACTTTTTCGCCACACGGTATTATACTGAAAAAGTACTTTTCGGCAAGGCCCCATAGTCTAGCGGCCTAGGACGTCGCCCTCTCACGGCGAAGACCGGGGTTCGATTCCCCGTGGGGTCACCACTGAAAAATCCTGTCTATCGACGGGATTTTTTTATTGCGAAAAAAGAGCAACCGATTTTATTTTGGTTGCTCTTAAAAAACTGTGTTAAAAATTTTCAGTCAACAGCATTATATATTATGATTGTCGTCGTAAACAGTTCCGTCGCTCTCAT
>CAZIQC010000048.1:0-7412 GCA_964541335.1 uncultured Oscillospiraceae bacterium | reverse complement strand
TATAAACTTATATTAAGTTATACTAAAATATTTTTTCTCAAAAAAAATTAAAAAAATTTTAATAATTTGATAAATATATATACAATTTTGTCTTGTAATATGGTATTATAAAAGAAAGGGAGGAACACTGCTATGAACAATGAATTTGAAAATATGAACAATGAAGAAAAAATCGACGAGGCAACGGCTTCGGTCGGCGTGCAAGGCGGAGATGAAATACCGCCTCGGGACGCGCTCTCGGAGGACACGTTGCGCGAAAGTAATGCGGCAAACGACGAAAGCGGCGAAAAAGACGCGCCCGTTAACGAGTCGCAGAATGAAGAAACAACAAATGAAGAAGAAATGAACGACGAAGTAACGAATGAAGAAACAGCCAAGGAAGAAAGCAAAGAAGTAACCGAGGATAACACCGAAGAAAGCGGCGAAACGCACACGGCGGAATTTACCGTAAAGCATCACAGCACGGGCAAGAAAAAGAGCGGTGCAAAAAGGGTGCTTGCACTTTGCCTTGCGGGCGGGTTGGTTTTCGGTGCGGCGTTCGGCTTTTCGAGCAATATCGCGTCACGCTTTGCGCTGTCGAAAATATCCATCGGCAAGACGGAGGTTTCGCTTTCCAAGTCCGACGCCGATGTAAACGACGCAACAAGCGTAAGCGCAATAGTAGACGAATGTATGCCGTCCATAGTTGCAATAACAAACCGAAGCGTATCAAACGTGATGACGTTTTTCGGCACATACACACAGGAGAGTACAGGCTCGGGCAGCGGTATCATAATAGGAAAGAACGACAGCGAGCTGTTGATTGTTACCAATTATCACGTGGTATCAAATTCCAAGGAATTGAGCGTGCTGTTCAGCTCGGTTGAAGAAAAAATGGAAAACACGCTCGACGTGGAAGAAAACAGCGACCTTATTCCGCACGCAACGGTAAAGGGGTACGACTCCGACAAGGATTTGGCGGTTATAGCCGTTGCGCTGAAGGATATTCCGACGGAAATTTTCGACACAATAAAAATTGCGACAATGGGTGATTCCACAAAGCTTAAAGCGGGCGACGGCGTAATCGCAATCGGAAATGCTCTCGGCTACGGACAAAGCACCACGCGCGGTATAATAAGTGCGGTAAACAGAAAAATAACAATGCAGGGAGAGGATTCAAGCTCGCAGGTGACAAATTCGTTTATACAGACGGACGCGGCAATAAACCCCGGAAACAGCGGCGGCGCACTGCTTAATATGGCGGGTGAGGTTATCGGGATAAATTCCGTAAAAATAGCGTCAAACGGCGTTGAGGGAATGGGCTATGCAATACCGATAACCGATGTGGGAGATATTATAGACGAGCTGATGGTTCAAAAAACGCGCAACGTTGTAGATGAGGACAAGCAAGGCTTTTTGGGAATAACCGGGCGTGATGTTACGCAAAACACCGCGCAGTCGTTCGGAATACCGATGGGCGTATATGTTGACAGCGTAACCGAGGGGCTTGCCGCAGACAATGCGGGAATTAAGCGCGGGTACGTTATCACAAAGCTTGACGGCTACACCGTAACCGACATTGCACAGCTTCAAGACAGGCTGACCTATTATTCCGAAAACGAAAAGGTTGAGCTGACGGTGCAGGTGCCCGGCGAAAACGGATATACCGAGAAAAAGGTTACGGTAACGCTGAGTAACAGAGCGAAAAATGTGCAAAAAACAGAACGAAAAATCAACGATTAAGAGCAAAAATAGTGTTGACACACAAAAAAAGATGTGCTATTATTGTGCTATAGAAAACAGAGGAGGAAAACGTGATGATAAAGCTTGCGGTTGCAGCGGTATATTTTTACTTTTACTTTTACTTTAGCATTTCGAAAAGTAAAAGTGATTTGTGCTGCAATCGATAAGTGTGTTTGCGTTTTTACAAGCCCCTGCAGTGAAATCACTGTAGGGGCTTTTTAATTGTGAGGAGTGACAAAAATGATAGTGGTTGTAAACAATAACGCAAAAAAGGAGCAGTTCGACAATCTTTTGACGTGGCTTGAAGCGCAAAACGTAAAGGTGCATATATCCGAGGGAGATTTTCAAACGGTGCTCGGACTTGTGGGCGATACAAGCAGAATAGATACCGAGCTTTTGGAGGGACTTGACATTGTGGCGCGCGTAATGCGTGTGACGGAGCCTTTTAAAAACGCAAACAGAAAGTTTCACCCGGAAAACACCTGCATAGATATCGGCGGCGGAGTAAAAATAGGCGACGGACATTTTGCGATGATTGCCGGACCGTGCTCGATAGAAAGCGAGGAGCAAATTATCGATGTGGCACGACGCGTTAAAGCGGCGGGGGCAAATATTTTGCGCGGGGGAGCTTTTAAGCCGCGCACATCGCCGTATGATTTCCAGGGCTTGCGCGGCGACGGCTTAAAGCTTTTGCTTGAAGCGAAAAAGGAAACGGGTCTACCCGTAATAACGGAAATAATGAATGCCGACCACCTGCCGCTGTTTGAAGATGTGGACATTATACAGGTGGGTGCGCGCAATATGCAAAATTTTGAAATGCTGAAAGAACTCGGCAAAACAAAAAAGCCGATACTTATAAAGCGCGGCTTGGCAAACACCTTGAAAGAGCTTTTGATGAGCGCGGAGTACGTAATGAGCGAGGGCAACGAAAACGTAATTTTGTGCGAGCGCGGAATACGCACCTTTGAATCGTATACGAGAAACACTTTCGATATTTCCGCCGTGCCGATGCTTCACGAACTCAGTCATTTGCCGGTAATAGCAGACCCCAGCCACGCGTGCGGAATTGCACGGCTTGTTAAGCCTATGGCACTGGCGGCCGCGGCGGCAATGGCGGACGGACTTATGATAGAGGTTCACAACGACCCGCCGCACGCATTGTGCGACGGTGCACAGTCGCTCACACCGGAGCAATTTAAAAATACTGCCGCGGCGGTTAGCCGCGTACGCGAAGCGTTGGCGTAAGGAGTGCGGAAAATGAATATAGGCGTTATAGGCTTGGGACTTATAGGCGGATCGATAGCGCGTGCCGCCGCCGCGCTTGACGACGTAACCGTTTACGGAGCGGACAAAAGCGACAGCGCACTTCTTCAGGCAAGGCTTACGGGTGCGGTGCAAAAAACACTTACACACGAAACCGCGGCGGAGTGTGACTTTATCTTTATAGCGTTGTACCCGCAAGGGGTAATGCAAGCCTTGGCAGAGATAGCCCCGTATATAAAAAAAGGCGCAATCGTTACCGATACCGCGGGGATAAAGCGCGATGTGTGCGAAAAATGCTTTGAAATTGCAGAAAAGCACGGCTTTTGCTTCATAGGCGGGCATCCGATGGCGGGAACAACCTATTCGGGATATAAATATTCGCGGGCAAATTTGTTTTCGGGGGCGTCGATGATAGCGGTGCCGAAAAAGGACGAAACGCTTGAGGTGCTCCAAAGCTTCAAGACACTTTTGGAAAAGCTCGGATTTAAGCGTATGACGGTGACAACAGCCGAGGAGCATGACAGAATAATTGCCTATACCTCACAGCTTGCGCATATTGTTTCAAGCGCATATGTGAAAAGTCCCACGGCAAAAAAACATCGCGGATTTTCTGCGGGAAGCTACAAGGATATGACGCGCGTTGCGCGGCTTAACCCCGAAATGTGGACGGAGCTGTTCTTAAAAAACCGCGATTATCTGCTTTGCGAGCTGGAAAATGTGGAAGCGGAGCTTGCAAAATACCGCGTCGCGCTTAAAAACGGCGACGGTGACACCCTTTTCGAATTGCTTAAAGAGGGTACAATAATTAAAGAAAGTATTGATTGATATGAGAAAAATAACCGTGAACGCGTCCGAAACGTATGACGTCGTTATAGGGGGCGGCTTGGCGAAAAAGCTCGGAGAATATGCAAATTCGGAAGGGCTTGGGAAAAAAGCCGTTGTTGTGAGCGACAGCAATGTTGCGCCGCTGTACGCAAACGGGGCAATGCAAGCTCTTGAAAATGCGGGGTACGAGGTGTACTTATATGTGTTTAAAAGCGGCGAGCAATCGAAGTGCGGCAAAACCTATTTTGACATAATGAATTTTTTGGCTGAAAAGAGAATATCGCGCACCGACACGCTTTATGCTCTCGGTGGCGGCGTTACCGGAGATTTAACGGGCTTTTGCGCCGCCACGTATATGCGCGGGGTAAATTACGTTCAGCTTCCGACAAGTCTTTTGGCGGCTGTGGATTCGTCCGTCGGGGGAAAAACGGCAATAGACCTTGACGGGGGAAAAAACCTTTGCGGGGCGTTTTACCAACCGAGGTTTGTTTTGTGCGATACAAAAATGATTTCAACCTTGCCGGAAAAATATTTTTCCGACGGTTGTGCGGAAATTATAAAATACGCTTTTATAAAGGACAAAGAGCTTTGCAATACAATAAAAAGCGGAATAAAAAATAATATTGAGGACGTAATTGCGCGGTGCGTGCGCATAAAAGCGGATATTGTAAAAAATGACGAGCACGAGCACGGCGAGCGGCGGCTTCTTAATTTCGGGCACACGGTGGGACACGCGGCAGAGACGCTCTCGCATTTCGAAATGGGACACGGCGAGGGTGTGGCTGTGGGAATGTATACCGTGACAAACGCTCTCGAAAAGATGAAAGCGGCAAAAAGCGGCATAACAAGCGAGCTGCTTGAACTTTTAAAAATGTATTCACTGCCGCACAAAGCACCGTTTTCGGCAGAAGAGATATTCCAAAAGACGGCTGCTGACAAAAAGTGTGAAAACGACGGAATTTATCTTGTTACGGTTGGGGAAATAGGGCACGGCAGATACGAAAAAATACCGATGAGCCGACTTAAAGAAATTATCGAAATGGGGCTTGAATGATGGATATTGTTTTAAATCCGTGCGGTTGTGCCGGAGAGGTGACAGCTCCCGCGTCAAAATCATATATGCACAGACTTCTTATATGTGCCGCTCTTTCGGATAAAAAAACAACGATTGTATGTAATACAATATCAAATGACGTCAGTGCAACAATCGAATGTTTGCGCGCGCTCGGCGCCAAGGTGGAAATTTCGGGGGAAAGCGTGGTTGTGCACCCGATAAAAAGCGTTGCGCCGAACCCCGTGCTTAACTGCAACGAATCGGGAACGACACTGCGATTTATGCTCCCTTTGTGTGCCGCACTCGGGAGCAATGCAAGCCTTATCGGAAGCGGGCGCTTGCCGCAACGTCCCATACGCCCCTTGTGCAATGCACTTGAAAAAAGCGGCGTGCACATAAGTCTGCCGCAAAAGCTCAGCTTACCGTGTTTCGTTTCCGGAATGTTTACGGGCGGTGCGGTTGAAATCGAAGCCGACGTTAGCTCGCAGTTTGTATCGGGGCTGCTGTTTGCAATGGGAAAAACGGGCGGTGAGGTTATATTTAAGGGAAAGTGTGTGTCAACGCCGTATATTGACATAACGCTCGATGTAATGCACCGTTTCGGCGTAAAAAGCGAAAAAACGAAAAACGGCATACGCGTATGGGGCGGCTATACATCTCCCGACGAAATACTTTGCGAGGGCGACTGGTCAAATGCGGCGTTTTGGCTTGTTGCGGGAGCAATCGGTGCAAAGCCGAAGCTTACGGTGAATGGGCTTAACAAAGCATCGGTTCAGGGAGACAGGAAAATACTCGACATACTGGATAAAATGAATGTTAAAACCGAAACAAATGGAAATGACGTTATTGTGTACAAGTCTGATATTAAAGGCTTTTTTGCCGATGTGCAAAACATTCCCGACCTTGTTCCCGTGCTTGCGGTGGCGGCGGCGTGCGCAAGCGGTAGGTCGGTTATAAAGAGCATATCGCGCCTAAGAGAAAAGGAAAGCGACCGTATCGCCGCAACGGTGCGGCTTTTGGAGGCAATGGGTGCTTCGGCCGTGTGCGAAAACGACCAAATGACAATATTGCCGACCGCCCCGCACGGCGGCACGGTTGACGGATACAACGACCACAGAATTGTGATGAGCGGCGCAGTGGCGGCATTTGCGACCGACGGGGAGGTTAAAATAACCGACGCGGAGGCTGTGAAAAAATCTTATCCCGCATTTTTTGCGGAGTATGAAAGGGTGGCGGTAAAATGAGCTTTGTATTCGGAGAAAGGATTAAAATTTCGATATTCGGGCAGTCGCACTCGGAGAAAACGGGTGTTATAATCGACGGCTTGCCGGCGGGCTTTGAAATAGATTTCGGCAAGCTTGCCGCATTCACCTCGCGCAGAGCACCGGGAAAAAATGCCTTTTCCACCTCGCGAAAGGAAGAGGACAAGGCGGTTTTTGCGGCGGGCTTGGTAAACGGAAAAACGTGCGGTGCGCCGCTGTGCGCCGTAATAGAAAACACAAATACCCGAGGTGCGGACTACGAAAACCTTCGCTGTGTGCCGCGTCCGTCGCACGCGGATTTTGCCGCGTATATGCGCACAAACGGCGCGCGCGACTTTTACGGCGGGGGAGAATTCTCGGGACGGCTTACCGCGCCGCTGTGTGTTGCGGGCGGCGTGCTTATGCAACTTTACGAAAAACGCGGCATATACATAGGCAGTCATATTGCGTCGATAAAGGATATAAAGGACACCCCGTTCGACGCGATAAACGTTACCCCGCGGGATTTTACGGCGGGAAAGGATTTCCCCGTTATTGACGACGATTGCGGCGAGAAAATGAAACATGCAATTCTTGAGGCACGGCAAAAAGGAGACAGTCTGGGCGGTGTTGTTGAATGTGCAATATGCGGGCTTACGCCCGCGGTGGGAGATACGTTTTTCGATTCCGTGGAGGGGCGCATTTCCCGCGCGGTGTTTGCAGTGCCCGCGGTGAAAGGGATAGAGTTCGGAAGCGGTTTTCGCGGAAGCGAGCTGTACGGCTCGGAAAATAACGATGAATTTTACGCAAGCGAGGACGGAAGCATAAAAACCTATACAAACAACCACGGCGGAATTTTGGGTGGAATATGCTCGGGTATGCCGCTGGTGTTCAGGGCGGCGTTTAAGCCCACGCCGTCGATAGCAAAGCCCCAGCGAAGCGTAAATCTCGAAACGGGGCAAAACACCGTTCTTGAAATAAAGGGCAGGCACGACCCGTGCATAGCGGCGCGTGGCGCGGTGTGTACAGAGGCGGCGGCGGCGATAGCGCTTGCCGATTTAATATTAGGGAGATGATTGTATGCAATTGGAGGATTACAGAAAGGAAATAGACGCAATCGATGAAAAGACGGTTCGGCTTTTCTGTCGGCGGATGGAGCTGGCAAAGGAAATTGCGCAATATAAAAAGGAGAACAAGCTTCCCGTGCTCGATACCGAGCGCGAGCGTAAGCTGTTGGACAAGGTTGAGGAAGCCGCCGGCGAAAAAATGGGCGATTATACGCGCCGCCTGTATACGACAACGCTGGA
>CAZIQC010000047.1:0-7571 GCA_964541335.1 uncultured Oscillospiraceae bacterium | reverse complement strand
GGAGTGGCGGGACTTGAACCCGCGGCCTCTTGGTCCCGAACCAAGCACGCTACCAAACTGCGCTACACCCCGAAAAGACAATATGCCGATAACAAAAGCAATTATAATACAAAATGAAAACAAATGCAAGCAAAATTTTGCGTTACAGCAAAAATTTTACGGGAGAGCGGTTTATATAATATACGGCGCAGTCAAAGCCGAGCCTTTTTAAAAGGCGTGCGGCACGGGAAAATCCGTTGCCGACGGCGTCTGCCGTGTGCGCGTCGCTTCCGAGGGTGACAAGCGTGCCGCCCATATCACGATACATAGCGAGCACGCTTTCGCACGGCATAAAGTCGAAAAGCTGCCTGTCAAGCTCCGAGCAATTAAGCTCGAGGGCTTTTTTTCGTTCGATAAGCAATGCCAAAATGCCGCATATATCCTTTTGAAACAAATCAACGGGCAAGCACCTGTTATATACGCCGTTTATATATCTGAAAGGAAGCGTAAGGTGTGCGCATACATCAAAATCGGCAAAAGAGAGTGTGCCAAGCAGGTCTTTAAAATATGTATGCACCGTTTCTTCGATGCGTGTCTCACTCAAATGACCGAAATCGATATGCGAAAGACCTACGGGCATACACCCGTCAAAAATATGATGAACCGACACCAGCACGCAATCAAGCGGTACGGACGAAAGAATTCTTTCAAAATAGTCGCGCTTTTGCAAAATGCCGGAAAATTCGCCGCCGCCCGTAACCTTAAAATTTTCAAAGTCGAGATCCAAACGCCGCGCCTCGGCAACGGAATTTAAAACCGTGCGATAGGCGTTGTCGCTTATACAGGTGAGCAAGCTGCAATGGTCGGTAAAGCAAACGCCGTCAAGCCCGCGCTTTTGAGCCGCATTGCAAAGAGCGCGTGCGCTTGTGGAGCAATCCTTGGAAAATTCGGTATGAGTATGTGAATCGAACATTGCCGCCCCTCCCTTTTTGTCGATAATTGAATTATACTATCTTCACAAAGCAAAGTCAAGAGGAAGAAATAATTAACATAAATTAAACAAATTTGTAACAAGTAAAGATGAAAAAATTGCGGCAGACACAAAATATTGTGGCAAAAATCGCTTGTAAACATAAATGTTGAGGTATTTTTCTTTTGAAAAAAACTTATAAAAATTTTTTAAAAAAGTGTTGAAATCTTATAAAAACTATAGTAGAATATACCTGTGGTGCAGAAAAGTGTACGAAAGTGTATGAAAGTGTAGGTGATTCGGGTGTTCGTGGGAGAGTATTCGCATAATATTGACGCAAAGGGCAGAATTACGATGCCGGCAAAGTTCCGCGAACAGCTCGGAGAGCATTTTATGGTTACGAAGGGCTTTGAGGGGTGCTTGTTTGTTTATCCGATGGAAGAATGGGAACAGCTTGCGGAAAACCTCAGTCGCTTGCCCTCGAACCAAAAAAGCGCCAGATTTTTGCAAAGAACGTTTCTTTCGGGCGCGGCAGAGGCGGAACCCGACAAACAGGGCAAGGTGCTTATAACACCGCCGCACCGCGAATATGCCGACCTTGCAAAGGAAGTTGTGATAATCGGCGTAAGCAAGCGTGTGGAAATATGGTCTGCCGACAGATGGAGGGAATATTCCGAAAACGAAAACGAAATGTCCCTTGACGAAGCGGCGGAAAGCATAGACGAGATATGCTTCTGACGCGGAGGTAGGCTATGGCGTTCAATCATACAACGGTACTGCTTGAAGAAACGGTGGACAGCATATGCGTAAAGCGCGGCGGAGTGTATATAGATATGACGCTCGGCGGCGGCGGGCACAGTGCGCTTATTTTGGAGCGCGGCGGTCGCGTGATAGGCTTTGACCGTGACAAGGCGGCGATAGATAACGCATTGGCGCGCTTTGCGGGACTTGATTTTACGGCGGTGCACGCAAATTTTGCCGACATTAAGAAAGAAACGGCACACCTCGGCACGGATAAGGTTGACGGCATAATTGCCGACTTGGGCGTGTCGTCGCCGCAGCTTGACGACGCACAGCGGGGCTTTTCCTATATGCAGGACGCGCCGCTCGATATGCGAATGGACAAGCGCGAAAGCTTTTGTGCACGGGACGTGGTAAACGGCTACACCGAGGAGGAGTTGTTTCGGGTTATATCCTCTTACGGGGAGGAGCGCTGGGCAAGCCGAATAGCCGAATTTATCGTAAACGAAAGAAAAAAGGCAAGCATAGACACTACGTTTGAGCTTGTGGATATAATAAAAGCGGCGATACCGCTGTCCGCCAGGAAAGACGGACCGCACCCCGCGAAAAGAACCTTTCAGGCAATAAGAATAGAGGTAAACGGCGAGCTTCGCATTTTGCACGACGCCGTGTGTGACGGGGTAAGTCTTTTAAAAAAAGGCGGCAGAATGTCGGTCATAACCTTTCACAGCCTGGAGGACAGAATAGTTAAAACAGCATTTGCCGAGCTGGAGCGCGGTTGCATATGCCCGCGAGAGTTTCCCGTGTGCGTGTGCGGACACGTGCCGCAGATAAAAAGCGTGACGCGTAAGCCGGCGGTGCCGTCCGAGGAAGAGGTACGCAGAAATCCGCGGGCGAGGAGCAGTAAGCTCAGAACGGTTGAGAAAACGGTTTAACGGAGGGTTTGGATGTATACAAGGGGCACAAGTGCTTATAAAGAAGAATTTTATACATATGAAAACAGCCCGACGCGGCGCGCACAAGGAAGCGCGGTTAAAAAACCTGCGGGAAAGAGAAGGGGAAGGCTTCTTTTCAAAAAAAGATTGGCGGCTTCCGTGGGAGTGCTGGCGATTATGGCATTTGCCGTGCTTTCGAGATATGCGGCGGTTGCACAGGAGTTTTCGGAGCTTACCGCGGCACGAAGCGAGCTTGAAACGATAAATGCGCAAATAGTGGAAACACAGGTTAAAGCGGAGGGTAACGTAGACCCCAAAAAAATAGAAGCGGAAGCACAGCGTATGGGATTAAGACAGCCGATGAAGAATCAGATCAAGTATATTTCCCTGGGAAATACTGATAACGGAGAGGTTCTTAAAACTGAAAAAACAAGCGGGTTTAATGCATTTATAAACCGCATATCGGTAATACTGGAATACTTGTATTAGTATAATTAAAGGGAAGTGGTGATTTAATCGTAATACCATATCCCTTTTTGTGTTTTTATGTAATATGGAGGAGAAAAAATGGCAAAAAAGCCTCTTTCCGCAAAAAAAAGAATACGTTTGATGGCTGTGCTGTTTATGCTCGGAGTATGTGTGCTTGTGCTTAAGCTGATATGGATTCAGTTTGTGCGGGGCGGAGAGTACAAAACCATGGCGGCGGAGCAGCAAACGCGCGACAGTGTAATAACCGCCAAGCGCGGAAATATATACGACAGAAATATGAAGGTGCTTGCGCAGAGCGCAACCTCGGAAAGAATAACAATAGATCCCAAGGAGATTGACGATAAGAACAACGCCGCGGATGTGTTGAACGCTCTCGAAAAAATACTCGGCGCGGACCGCGAGCAAATGAAAGAAAAGCTTAAGGACACGTCGCGCCGCAGCGTGGTTGTGGCAAAGCAAGTGGAAAAAAGCACCGCGGACAGACTGCGCAAGCTTAATCTTACGGGGGTTCACTTTGAAGAGGATTCCAAGCGGTATTATCCCTACGGCTCGCTTGCAGCACAGGTTATAGGCTTTACCGGAAGCGACAGCCAAGGACTGGAGGGCTTGGAAAACGTGCTTGACGACGAGCTCAGCGGTGTGGATGGGCGTGTGGTAAAGGCGCGTGACGCGGCAAACAGAGATATGCCGTTTAAATACGAAAAATATATCGAAGCACAGGACGGAAAGGGCGTTGTGCTGACGATTGACGAGGTAATTCAGCGTTATACCGAAAAGCACCTGCAAGAGGCTTATGAGGAAAATCTCGTAGGGAACGGTGCCGCGGCAATAGTAATGTCGCCGAAAACGGGTGATATTTTGGCAATGGCGGTTGCACCGAGCTACGACCTTAACGACCCGCGCACGATAACCGATAAGCTTACTCTTGAAAGACTGGAGGAAGCCGAGCTTGAAGAGGACGCGTATGCCAAGGCATACAGCGAAGCGGTAACGAAAATGTGGCGCAACAAGGCGGTTGTCGACTCTTACGAGCCGGGTTCCACATTTAAAACAATCGTGGCGGCGTCCGCCCTTGAAGAGGGCGTGGCAGACCTGCAAGACCATTTCACGTGCACGGGGGTGCGCCACGTTGCAAACCGCGACATACATTGCTGGAAAACCGCCGGTCACGGGGAAGAGTCGTTTGAACAGGGCGTTATGAACTCGTGCAACCCGATGTTTATGGAACTGGGTTCTCGGCTCGGAGCGGACGGCTTTCGAAAGTATTTTACGGCGTTCGGCTTAACGGAAAGAACAGGCTTTAAAATACCGGGCGAGTCGTCGGGAACATTTCACGAAACGCTGGGTTCGGTGGATTTGGCAACGTCATCTTTCGGGCAAACGTTCACGGTAACGCCGCTTCAGCTTATAAGCGCGGTTTCGGCGGTGGTAAACGGTGGAAATCTTATGAAGCCGCATATAATAAAGGCTTACACGGACTCTGCGGGAAACATAACCGAAAACATCGAACCAGAAACGGTCAGAAACGTTATTTCCGAGCAAACAAGCAGCAAAATGCGATCCATACTCGAACAGGTTGTTTCAAACGGAACGGGTAGCGGCGCATATGTAAACGGCTTTCGCATAGGCGGAAAAACGGGCACCAGTGAAAAGTTGCCGCGCGGCAGCGGAAAATATATAGCGTCTTTCGTCGGCTTTGCACCGGCGGACGACCCGCAGGTTGTATGCCTGCTGTTGCTTGACGAGCCGATGGCGGGTGCGCACGGCGGCGGCGCGGTAGCCGCGCCGGCAGTCGGGAAAATAATGCAGGATGTTCTGCCGTATCTCGGATATGAAGCGCAGTACACCGAAGAAACAGCGGAAACCATTTCCGTAACCGTTCCCGATATAGAGGGTTGCACCACGGCGGAAGCACAAGAAAAGCTCGAAGCCGCGGGACTTAAAATAAGCCTTAAGGGCAACGGAACAAAGGTTAAAAACCAAATTCCGAAAAGCGGGTCGAAGCTGCACAAGGATTCCGTGGTGCTGGCGTATACGAAAAAGGACGCAAGCGATGTTGTGGCAACCGTGCCCGATGTACACGGTATGACCTATGAAAACGTAAAAGCCGCGGTGGAGAATGCGGGCTTAACGCTTAAAATAGATTCGGCTGAAAGCGGATTTATCCCGAATACGGATTACATCGCCGTGTCGCAAAGCCCCGAAGCGAAAACCGAGGTTGCGGAAAAGACGGCTGTTTACGTAAAATTTGTTCAGCGTGACGCAGATTGACGGAGGTCATTATGAAGCTAAAAGAACTGACACAGCTTTTCGGTTGCTCATTTGCGGCGAAAGGTGAAACCGATATAACCGAAATAACGTATGACTCGCGGCGTGTGCGCCCGGGGGCGCTGTTTGTTGCGATAAGCGGCTTTGAAACGGACGGACACACCTATATCCCCGCCGCGGTAAAAGCGGGTGCGGCGGCGATAATCGGCGAAAAGGAGCTTGAGTGCGCCTGCCCGTACATTCGCGTGCAATCGTCGCGCAAGGCATTGGCACAGGTTGCGGCGCAATTTTACGGACACCCCGAAAAAAAGCTGAAAATAATCGGCATTACGGGAACAAACGGCAAAACGACAACCACATATCTCATACGGCAAATTCTCGCGCTGAAAGGTATTCGGTGCGACCTTATCGGCACAAACCAAATAATTATAGGCGATACCGCAAGGGACAGCGTGCGCACCACGCCCGAGTCGCTTGAAATATACAAAATTTTTTCGGAAATAGAGAAAAGCGGCGGCAAATATGCGGTGATGGAGGTGTCGAGCCATTCGTTGGCACTCGACAGGGTATACGGCATACCGTTTGAAACGGCGGTGCTTACGAATATTACGCAAGATCACCTTGATTTTCACAAAACAATGGATAATTATGCCGCCGCAAAGGCGAAGCTTTTCGCAATGAGCAAAACCGCCGCCGTAAACATCGACTCGGACTATGCGGGTTTGATTTGCGGTGCCGTAAAGGGAGAGCTTGTTACCTATTCAATCGACGCCCCGAGCGACATTCGTGCGCAGGATTTGCAAATGAGCGAACGCGGCGTTATATTCGACGTAAACGACCGCGGCAGAATAACGAAAATGCGCCTCGGAATACCGGGGAAATTTTCGGTATACAATGCGCTTGCGGCAATGTGTGCCTGCAAAAACATAGGTATGGACGACGAGGATATAGAAAAGGGGCTTGTTTTGGCAAAACCGGTAAAGGGCAGAGCGGAGGTGGTGCACACCGGTACGCCGTACACCCTGATTATAGATTACGCGCACACGCCGGACGGTCTTGAAAATATTATCCGCGCGGTGCGAGCATTTGCCAAGGGGCGTGTAATAACGCTTTTCGGTTGCGGGGGCGACCGCGATCGAACCAAGCGACCGATTATGGGCAAAATTGCGGAGGAACTGTCCGACCTTGTAATAGTAACGAGTGACAACCCCCGTACGGAAGAGCCGCAGGCAATCATAGCGGATATTTTAAGCGGAATGAAGAAAGGCAACCACACCGTTGTCGAAAATCGCCGCGACGCGATAGCCTGCGCAATAAAAACCGCCGCCGCGGGCGACGTGGTAATTCTTGCCGGAAAAGGGCACGAAACGTATCAGGAAATACAAAAGGTGAAGCACGATTTTGACGAGCGCATTGTCATAAAGGAAATTTTGCGCGAGGAAAAGGTGCTGTAAGCGAAAGGATGAATTAAGGTGTGGCTGAAAGCTCTTATAATAAGCTTTGCGATAACGGCGGCGTTTGAGCCGTTGCTTATACCGTTTTTGCGCAAGCTGAAGTTCGGGCAAACAATTCTCGAGGACGGTCCCGTGTGGCACAAGAACAAGCAGGGAACGCCGACAATGGGCGGAATAGGCTTTATAACGGCAACGATAATCGGCTCGGCATTTTTTGTAAAAAGCGCATCTTCCGCCGCGGCACTTTTGTGCGGCACGCTTTTCGGGGCGATAGGCTTTGTCGATGATTACATAAAGGTTGTAAAAAAGCGCAACCAAGGCTTTACCGCCAAGCAAAAGTTTGCGGCGCAAACGGCGGTTAGCTTGGTATACGCGGTGTATATGTATTTTTTTGCGGATAACGGCGGCGTGCTTGTTCCCTTTGCGGGAATACGCATAAATACGGGCATACTTTACATACCGTTTGTAATGCTTGTACTGCTTGCAACAACAAACAGCGCAAACCTTACCGACGGGCTTGACGGCTTGGCGGCGGGCGTGGGCGCAACGGTTGCGTTGTTCTTCTGCACAATATGTATAAAAACAGGCGCGACCGACACGGGGATAATATCCGCCGCGCTGTGCGGAGGACTTTTGGGCTTTTTGATATACAACGCATATCCCGCAAAGGTGTTTATGGGCGATACCGGGAGCTTGTTCATCGGCGGAATAATTGCGGCGGTTTCGGTAAATGCG
>CAZIQC010000046.1:6329-7577 GCA_964541335.1 uncultured Oscillospiraceae bacterium | reverse complement strand
AAAAGCACGCCCTCGGCTGCGGGTATGACGAATTGGAAAAGCTGATTTACGATATGTGCTACAAAAACGCAAAAAATTTGATTGGGAGGAAAACGAAATGAAATTTAAAAACAAGGTTGCCGTGGTAACGGGCGCGGGAGGAACGTTGTGCTCGTGCATTGCAAAAGAGCTTGCAAAACAAGGAGCACGGGTTGTGCTTGTCGGACGAACCAAAGAAAAGCTAGACACCGTTGCGGAAGCAATCGCCGCAAACGGCGGCGAGGCATACGTATACCCGTGCGACGTAACGGATAAGGCGGCGGTTAGCGAGATGGCAAAAGCAACACAGGCAAAATTCAGTCCTTGCAATATGCTTGTGAACGGCGCGGGCGGAAATAACACAAAAGCAATGCCCACAATTACCGAGTTTGACCCGAGAGAGCTGACGGGCGGCTTGCCCGATGGCGCAAAAGGGCTGTATGACATCGACACCGACGCTTTTGAAAAAGTGCTCAACATAAACACAATGGGCACGGTGTATCCCACAATGGAATTTGCAAAGCAAATGGTTGCACTCGGCGGCGGAAGTGTGCTGAATTTTGCCTCGATGAATACATATTGCCCGTTGACGCGTTGCTTCGCCTATGCAATGAGCAAGGCGGCCGTTGCAAACCTTACTCAGTCGTTTGCGGCATACTATGCACCCGCAAATATCAGAATAAACGCAATCGCGCCGGGCTTTATGGTAAACGAGCGCAGTCGCGGCTATTTGGGAACAGTTGAGGACGGCTTAACCGAAAGAGGAAAATCGGTAATCAATCATACCCCGATGGGACGCTTCGGCGAGGCGCACGATTTGCTCGGGTGTGCAAGCTGGCTTTTGGATGATGAAGCGGCGGCGTTTGTAACGGGAATTACCGTCCCCGTGGACGGCGGATTTTTAACCCTCGGCGGAGTGTGAGAGGTAGAAGACTATGATTTTGACCGACTATTTCAGAAGCGAAAAGGATATTACCTGGGATATTGCGAAGCAGTGCGGAGTAAGCGTGGGAGTTATTCGCTTGCCGGAAACGGGCGACTTTGACCTGACGGATAAGTCGCACTGGGAAACGGTTTACAAACGGTTTACGGATTTCGGCATTAAGCCGAAAATTATCGAGCCTATGCCCAACGAGGTCCACGACCATATAAAAGCGGGCGACAAATTCCGCGATGAGTCGATAGAAAAGGTTTTAAAAATGCTTCCCATAATGCGCAAGCTTGAAATCG
>CAZIQC010000046.1:0-6319 GCA_964541335.1 uncultured Oscillospiraceae bacterium | reverse complement strand
ACAATATGCTTTAATTTTATGGCGCATATCGTTTGGCTGAGAACCGAATATGATATCGAGGAGCGCGGCGGCGCACGAGTTACGGGCTTTAATATGGAAAATTTTAAGCCCACGGCTTATTCCATAGGAAAAGAAGAGCTGTGGCAAAACTACGGGTATTTTCTCAGGGCGGTTGTTCCCGAAGCTGAAAAATACGGAATTAAGCTTGCACTTCACCCGGACGACCCGCCCGTGCCAAGGCTTGGCGATGTGTCACGGATTATGATTTCGGCGGAGAACATAAAAAAAGCGATTTACGATATTTGTCCGAGCGAAATGTTAGGCATTACGATGTGCCAGGCAACGTATCGCATAATGGGAGAAAAGCTTGACGAAGTTATCCGTGATTTCGCCAAAAAAATATTTTTTATACATTTCAGAAACACGGTGGGAAACAGGCAAAGCTTTCGGGAAACGTTTCACGATAACGGAAGCCTTAATATGCGCCGATTGATAAATCTTTACGAGGAGCTTGGCATCGATGTGCCCATCAGGGTTGATCACGTGCCCACGCTTAAGGGTGAACAAACGCAAACGGCGGGATATGCGGCACTCGGCAGATTGTTTGCCATAGGATATTTGAAGGGCTTGCTTGAAAAAGAATAAAAAGGAGTAATCAAAAATGAATTTTAACGTTAAAGAGGAAATAATCGCACTTACGCCGCAATGGAAAGGCGAGCGTCTTCCCGACGGCAGACCCAAGGTTGACGAAAAATATTTAAAAGCACTTAAAACCCTCACACTTGAAGAGGTGTGGAAGCCGATTTTCGTTAAGGGCTACGAAAGCCAGTTCGAGGGAAGATTGCACACACTTCACGATGACGGCAGAAAGCTTATCGGGCGTGCCGTAACCGCAACATATTGCCCCTACCGCCCCGATTTGGACGCGGTTGTAAAAAATATAGGCAGAGAAGAGGGCAGAACCGGTACATACAACCAGTGGGTGATTGACAACCTCGGCGAGTACGACGTGCCCGTAATAGATATGTACGACAAAATATACAAGGGAACGTTTCTCGGCGGAAATTTGACAACCGCACTCAAAAACAAAACCAAGAACGAAAACGGCGGTGCGGTAATTTGGGGCGGCGTGCGTGATACCGAGCAAATGAAAAAGGTGGAAAACACACAGGTTTACTACCGCGGTATCGATCCCACCCCCATTCGCGACTTTATCATAACGGCGTACAACACACCCACAAGAATAGGAAACGCAATCTGTTTGCCGGGCGATGTGGTGTTCGGCGCGGGCGGCGGCGTTTTGTTTATCCCCTCGCATTTGGTGGAGGAGGTTGTCGGCGGTGCGGCAAAAACACAGGTAAAGGATTTGTTCGGATTTGAAATGATAACGCAAAATAAGTTTACAACGGCGCAAATAGACAAAAACACCTGGACAAAGGAAATGCTTGACCTGCTTATGGATTTTATCGAAAAGGACGACCGCGCCGCGTCATACCGCGGAATGGATTGGTCGTACGAATACGACCTTGCGATAAACGGCGACCCGAACGATACGCAATCCGCCCTTTAAAAGTACCCGTACGAAATAAATATTTACAAAAGGAGAGCAACCGTATGAAAGCCGTAATTTATGCCGACAAAACGGTAAAAAAACAACAAAATTTTTGGAATCACATCTTGTTTCACCCAACCGACGCCATTGAGGACGAATGGGGACAAAAAATTCTTAATGAAATATCAAAGGACAAGGCGGCAAAATACGTGCGTATTTACGCTATGTTTGAAGATATTTTCTCCGAGAACGAAAACGGCGAAATCGTGAGCGATTTCACCCTCAGCGATATAAGATTGGATTATCTTTTGTCAAAGGGCTTTACCCCGATGATAGCATATGCGGGCATTCCGGCGTTTCTTGCGCAGGACGCGGGCGATGTGTCGAGTATGTCCAACGGGAAAACAAGATACAAGGGCAAAATGTGGATTACATCTCCGCCGAAGGACTATAAAATTTGGGAGGAGCTGTGCCGAAGCTTTACCGAGCACATCGTAAACAGATACAGTCGCGAGGAGGTCGAAAAATGGTATCTGCACTGCTTTAACGAGCCGGACGGTCCCGGCTTTTTCATAAAAGGAAAGTGGGCGGACCGGTACGACGAGCGCGTGACGGAATACTGCAAGTTGTACGAGGGCTTTTTGCGCGGAATTACCTCCGTTTGCGAAACGCTTCATATAGGCGGATGTGCCGCCGCGTGCCCGCAGTTTTTGGAAAGCTTTTTAAAACACGTAACGAAAAACGGACTGCGCCTCGATTATGTGAATTTTCACGTTTACGGAACAGACCCCATGCGTGCCGAAAGCGGTGAAACTCCCGTTTCCACAGACAGCCATTTTTCTCTTAACGACCGATATATCTCCGTGGTGAAAAAATATCTTCCGTCCGAAACGGAGGTCGTTGTGGACGAATGGGGGGCTTGCTCGCACGGCTTTTTTAAAGGGTCGCAATATCCCGTTACGCTTTTCCGTGAAACGGAAAAATTCGCGGCGTTTTTCTTTATGATGATTGACCGCTACATTCACGCGGATTATGACATCGGCAAGCTTATGATTTGCCTTTCGGGTCAACATGAGATGAAATCCGAGTTTGAGGGGTTCAGAAATTTCTTTTCCCTGAATTTTATAAAAAAGCCGATATACAATGCCTTTGTCCTGGCGGCGAAGCTGCACGAAGGTCTGCTTGATACAAGCATTGCCGAAGATAACCTTACGGTAATCGCAACAAAGAACGACGAAAACAAGCTTGCCGTTGCCGTTACATACGCAAATCAAAACATACAAAAGGATATTGAAGAAGAAACGCTGTCAATAACCGTGGACGGAATTAAGGCGGGCAAAAAGAAAGTTACCGTTTGGACAATAGACCCCGAGCACACAAACCCCTATGCGCTGTATTTAAAAAAGAAATATCCCGAAAAGCTTTCCGCGGAGCAAACGGAGGAACTGCGAAAAGAGGGTACGCTTAAGCCTTGCTCGTATGTTATCGAAACAACGGATAAAGCAAATTTTGAGCTTAAGCTTTTGCCCTACAGCGTAAATTTAATCGAGCTTGAAGAATTGCAATAAATTAAAAAAATGCTTGACAATGTACAATCGCGGTATTATCATTGAAAAAAATTCGGAGGTGATTTTTATGAACGAAACAAGACGTTATTGGGTCAATATGCTTACAAAGCTTGCGCGTCCCGTGCTGATAAATTTTAAGAACGGAAGCTTAAAGCAAAATCTGCTTCTCGAAGCAAACGAAGAAATACGGGAAAGCTACAAAGGCTTGGAAATCCTCGGGCGAACGCTGGCAGGACTTTCGCCGTGGCTTGAAACGCCCGCAATCGATCCCGAGGAAGAAGCACTGCGTGCGGAATACGCCGCTCTCGCAAGGGAAGCGATTGACGCCGCAACGGACAAAGCCTCACCGGATTATTGCATATTCGGCTCGGAGAAAAAGATGTGGAATGTGCAATATCTGGTAGACGCGGCATATCTTGCGCTTGCGATTGTAAGAGCGCCGCACGAGCTTTGCGAAAAACTGCCCGAGCGCGTAAGAAAAAACCTTGCCGAGTGCTTTCGCATTACAAGAAACATAAGAGCCGTGTATAACAACTGGGTGCTTTTTTCGGCAACGGTTGAAGCGGGACTTTTCGTTATGGGCGAGGATTATGACGTTGTGCGTATAGACTACGCTATCAGGCAGCTTGAGCAGTGGTACACGGGCGACGGCTTTTACAAAGACGGACCTACCTTTGCACTCGACTATTACAACAGCTTTGCAATACAGCCCATGCTTACGGTTCTTGCGGACAAATTTGCGGACGGCTACGCCGCTTCAAACCATATTTACAGCCCGGGCGAGCCTGTGGGCAAAAGAATACGCAGTCTTGTAATGAAAAGATTTGTTCGATATGCCCGTATTCAGGAAATGCAGATTGCGCCCGACGGGTCGTATCCGCCGGTGGGCAGGTCGCTGGTTTATCGTTGCGGTGCATTTCAGGCATTGGCACAGGCGGCACTGTGGGAAATGCTGCCCGAGGAGGTAACGCCCGCAATGGCAAGGTGCGCCCTTACCAAGGTTATCAAAAAAACGCTGGAAGCAAAGGACACCTTCCGCACGGACGGGTGGCTTAACATAGGCGTATGCGGTCATCAAAGAGATATTTGCGAGTCGTACATAACAACCGCAAGCCTGTATATGGCAACACTGGCGTTTTTGCCGCTCGGACTTGACGAAAACAATCCGTTTTGGAGCACCCCCGACGAACCCACAACCTGGGAGCGCGTATTCGGCGGAGAAAACAGGCACGGCGACCATTCGCTCAATGCCGATATAAAATTGTATTGATAAAAAAGATAAACACACTCTTTCACCAAGGTAAGCCTTGTAAGTAAATACCGGTTAAATCGATTTTCAACAATCCCTCAGTCGCTTTTAGGCTTCCCTTTAGGCAAGGGAGCCGAAAGGCGCATAAAAAAGCCCTCCTTGCCTAAAGGAGGGTGGCACGCGTTCCGCGTGACGGGAGGATTTTTTGGGGAAAAGGACATTAAATCAGTATTTACTTAAAAGGAGCGTGTTTATCTTTTTTTTAAATCGGAGCAACGCTCATGCTTTGCTTGCAAGAAGCAGAGCTTGCGACAGATTGCAACCTACGCAGGGAGCGTTAGCTCCTCAGGGTTTCAGTGGGAGATTACAACTCCCACTGAAATTCTGAATTGGAACCCGCCGCCGATACGGCGGGGGACATCTGCGTTTAGGTTATTTTCCGCCGCGGCGAAATTATACGGTTTTAGCCTTGTTTTGTGCTTGCTTTCTGAGCTTGGCGGGCGTTAAACCGTAGGCGGAGCGTATCAGCTTGCAAAAATGACTGAAGCTGGAAAACCCCACCGTGTCGCAAATAAGCTCATAGTCGAGAATATCTCCGGTAATCATTTCATAGGCGAATTGCAACCGAAGAGTGTTTATGTATTCGCCGGGCGTTTTGCCGACGTATTGCTTTGTCAAGCGGGAAAGCTGCGAGTAGCTGTAATTTGAAACGCGCAAAAACGCGGGTACGCCCTCTGCGGCAATATCGATATTGTTCACCTTTGCAAGCAGTGCCTCGATATTTTTGGGTATACTCGATTGAAGCGTTGCCTTACCCTCCGCAAAGCATGCGAAAATTATGCCGAGAAGCGCACGCATTGCCAAAGGCGTGTCAATGCCGCGATTTTGCAAAAGCCTTTCGCCGAGCCGCTGTATCTGCCAAAAAGTGCCGCGCTCGGTCATTATTGTTTGCGGAAAGTCGTCAATCGGAAATGCGTTTGAAAAAAGCCGTGCCTCATCACAGGTAAAAGACAGCGCAATAACGTTTGTTTCCGCGGCTTGCTCGCACAGAAAATGCACCTGCCCCGGAAGCACAAGCGATATACTGCCCGGCTGCAAGGTATAGCGCACGTCGTTTACGGTATGCACGCACGAACCCGACGCAAGGCAAACCACCTCGTAAAAGTTGTGGTCGTGCGGAGTGGGGTTGAGTGCCCTTTTGTCCGTAAATTGCAAATAGTAGCCCAAGGCGACAAGCTCGGGAATTTGCGCCGCCGACATATGATGAACATTTATCGCAGAATTTGAAGACATTTTCGCACAGCTCCTTTCTTGCGAAAAATACAAGTATATTATAAATATATCACTGAATTTTGTCAAGCGAAATTGTAGCCGATAAATGGTGAAAAATCGCACCTTTATGCAAACGTACGATATTGTCAACCAAAAAATGTATGCTATAATGATTTTAAACAATAAACGGGGAGGGAGGTTTTTTTATGCTTTTTTTGCTTTTTGTTTCCATAGCTCTCGCAACGGCAAACAATCTGTTGCTTCACGGATTTAACAACCGCGGACTTAAAGGAATGGGCGATGTGCTGTTTTTTAACGCTATGATTTCCTGTGTTTGGATTGCGATAGCCTTTGCGCTCAACGGCACGGCACACATAAGCACGGGCGCTGTTTTGTGGGGCGTATTGTACGGCTCGGTAACAGCGGTATTTCTTCTTGCCAAAATGCAGGCGATGGCGTCGGGTCCGGTGTCCGTAACGTCTTTCATCGGTTGCTCGTCGCTTTTAATTTCCACCGTTTTCGGTGTGTTGTTTTTCCGCGAAAGCGTAACAGCCGTTCAAGCGGTGTGCCTTTTGTTGCTGATTGTCGCTTTGTTTCTGTGTGTTTCGCCCAAGGGCGGAGAGATAAAGCCGCGTTGGAGACTTTGGTGTGCACTTTTCTTTTCGGCAAGCGGGGCTG
>CAZIQC010000045.1:0-7584 GCA_964541335.1 uncultured Oscillospiraceae bacterium | reverse complement strand
TACATATTAGAAAGAAAAATCAATAGCAAAAATTAAAAAAAATAAAAAATTTTTTAAAAAATTGATTTTCGGAGGGAAAAAAGATGGAAATTACGGACATCAGAGTGAGAAAGGTTTCTCAAGAGGGAAAGATGAAGGCTATCGTTTCGGTTACGTTCGACGATGCTTTTGTCGTTCACGATATTAAGGTGATTGAGGGGCACGAAAAGCTTTTCGCGGCAATGCCCAGCAGAAAATCGACCGACGGTACATATCGTGACATTGTACATCCCATAACAATGCAAATGCGCGAGCAACTTCAAAATGCCGTGTTGGCGAAGTATGAGGAGTATATTCAAAACAACCCTTTTGAAACCGAGGAGTAACAAGATAAAACAGGCAGGCGGTGCGCTTGCCTGTTTTGTGTGACCGGTGGGAGGAGTTTTATGACGGAATTTTCGGTAATCGTTCTTGCGGCGGGAAGCGGCACGAGAATGAAAAGCAAAACGGCAAAGGCACTTCATACGCTGTGCGGCAAGGAAATGCTTGCCTACTGTACGGACGCGGCAAAAACCGCGGGCGCGAGAGTGCTGAGCGTTATTGCGGGGCACGACGGAAATGGCGTTGCCGCCGCGCTTGACGGGAAATGTCGGTGTGTGGTGCAGAGGGCAACGCTTCGCGAGGCACTGCTTTCGGCAACGGAGGATTTGTCCGCCGACGAGGCGGTGATTGTGTTGCCCGCGGATATGCCCTTTATAACGGGAGAAACGCTTAAAAGCGCGGCAAAACATCACTTAGGCGGCGACTTTTCGGTAACGCACATTGTTCCGAGGGAGGATAAGGAGCACTGCGGCACGATAACGGTTTTTAATTGCGAAAGGCTCAGAAGCATTTTGCAGTGCGCCGATACGGCTTATGATGAAAACCAACTGCCGATTGTTGACGAAAGCGGAAATGATGTCGGGCATTTTTATGTGCCGAATGTCGATGAATTAACGGATATAAACGATCGCGTTTGCCTGGCGGCAGCCGAAAAGAAAATGCAAAGAGCGATAAACGAGCGCTTTATGTACAACGGAGTTACGATAAAAGACCCCGACAATACATATATATGCGCCGACACGATAATCGGTACGGACACGGTTATATACCCCGGCACGGTTATCGAGAGCGGGTGCATAATAGGCGAAAACGTGTTTATCGGTCACGAGTGTCTGTTGCGCAATGCGCAAATAGGAAGCGGCTGCGATATAAACATTTCCACCGTGATTGACAGCACCGTGGGCGAGAATACGCATATAGGACCGTATGCCTACATAAGACCCGGCTGTGCCGTGGGAAGCGGGTGCAAGGTCGGAGATTTTGTGGAGCTTAAAAAAGCGATTATCGGCGACGGCACAAAGCTCAGTCATTTAACATACGTCGGCGATGCCGAAGTCGGGAAAAACGTAAACTTCGGTTGCGGCACGGTTGTCGTGAATTACGACGGGAAGAATAAACATAAAACAATTATAAAAGACAATGCGTTTATCGGCTGCAATTCAAACCTTGTGTCGCCCGTAACGGTGAACGAGGGGGCTTATGTTGCGGCTGGCTCCACCATAACGGACGAGGTGCCCGAAAATACGCTGGCAATAGCGCGTGCACGCCAGGTTATAAAGCACGGCTGGAGCGACAAAAGAAAAAAATAAATTTATTAAATATAAAACACGGAGGAGTATTAAAAATGATACCACACGGCAAAAACATTAAGCTGTTTGCAGCAAATTCCAATCCTAAGCTCGCAAATGAAATTGCGGACAGACTTCATCTTAAAATGGGAGAGTCTAATGTAGGATTGTTTTCCGACGGAGAAATTTTTGTCAACATAGGTGAAACGGTTCGCGGCAGCGATGTGTTTGTAGTTCAGTCTACAAGCTCTCCCGTCAACGACAACCTTATGGAAATGCTTATTATGATAGACGCGTTCAAGCGTGCGTCGGCGGGAAGAATAACCGCCGTTATTCCGTATTTCGGATATGCGCGCCAGGACAGAAAGGCTAAAGCCCGCGACCCGATCAGCGCAAAGCTGGTTGCCGACCTCATTGCCGAGGCGGGCGCGGACAGGGTGCTTACAATGGACTTGCACGCCGCGCAAATTCAGGGCTTTTTCAACATTCCCGTGGATCATTTGCTCGGGGTGCCCATTCTCGCACCGTATTACGTGGAAAAGTTTAAGAACGATATGGACGATATTGTGGTTGTTTCGCCCGATTTCGGAAGTGTGACGCGTGCGCGCAACTTTGCGCAAAAGCTCGATGTGCCGATTGCCATTATCGACAAGCGCCGTCCCAAGCCGAATGTGAGCGAGGTTATGAACATTATCGGAGAAATTAAGGACAAGCGTGTTATCCTTGTCGATGATATGATAGACACCGCGGGAACGATTGTTCACGGCGCGGAGGCTCTTATGGAAAAGGGCGCGAAAGAGGTTTATGCGTGCTGTACGCACCCTGTACTGAGCGGTCCGGCAATAGAAAGGCTCGAAAAAAGCCCGATAAAGGAGCTTGTGTGTCTTAACACCATAGAGCTTCCCGAAGAAAAAATTATGGACAAAACCAAGATATTGAGCGTTGCGCCCATTTTTGCGGAAGCAATAGAGCGTATTTACGAGGATATTTCGGTAAGTCCGCTGTTTACATAATAAAAAAGAACAATAATTACAGGGGTGTAAAGTTTTTACACCCCTTTGATTGCGGGGTGAAAAAATGTATTTGATTGCGGGGCTGGGAAATCCCGGAAAGCAATATGAAAAAACAAGGCATAACGTGGGCTTTGTTGCGGCGGCATATCTTGCCGAGTGCTTCGGAATAAAGCTTAAAAAGCTGAAATTTAAGGCAATATACGGCGAGGGGGAAATCGCGGGGGAAAAATGCATTGTTATGCAACCGCAAACCTTTATGAACTTAAGCGGCGAAAGTGTGCGCGACGCCGCGCGGTTCTACAAAATACCGCCCGAAAATATAATTGTTATGTATGATGACATAAATCTTGAGCCGGGAAAGGTTCGCATACGCCCGTCGGGCAGTGCGGGCGGTCATAACGGGATGAAAAGCATAATTTATCTTTTAAATTCCGACAAATTCCCCCGAATACGCTTTGGCGTGGGCAAGCCCGCGTATGACCTT
Source organism: uncultured Oscillospiraceae bacterium (assembly GCA_964541335.1). Taxonomy (GTDB): domain Bacteria; phylum Bacillota; class Clostridia; order UMGS1883; family UMGS1883; genus UMGS1883. Next base: position 4,438 of record CAZIQC010000045.1, on the reverse strand, counting down.
GCGGATTATGTACTCGGCGGCTTTGACGACGCAGACGGAGTAAGCGTAACCAAAGCAATAAAAAAGGTTGACGAAATGATTTCCGTTATTATCAAAAACGGGACAGACGAAGCAATGAGCAAATATAACAACAAGACGTTTTAACCCGCGGAGGAAGCGAAAAATGAAAATCTTTGAGAATATGCTTGAAAATTCGGCGGAATTTTCGGATGTGGCGGCGGCGATAAAAAGCGGCAATTTGCCCGTAAATATCAGCGGCGCGTGCGAAGCGCAAAAAGCGCATTTCATCGCGGAATTGTGCCGAAAGCTCGGAAAAAAGGCTTTTGTCGTTACGGAAAACGATATGCGCGCAAAACGCCTCGCGGGCGATATGCGCTTCTTTTCGGACGAAAGGATTGTGTATATTCCGCCCAAGGAGGTTATGCTTTATCGTGTGGAGGCGGCAGACCACGAATTGGAAAACCGCCGTGCGGAGGCGTTGGCACAGCTTTCGGACGGGGCGTGGGCGACGGCATCGATAGAGTCGTTGCTCCATTTTGTTATGCCTAAGGAAGAGCTTGAGAAAATGAAGCTTGTTTTCGAGTACGGAAAGAAAGCTCCGTGCGAAAATATTGCCGAGCTTTTGACGGATATGGGCTATACCCGCACGGACACCGTTTTGCAAAAGGGACAATTTGCGATAAGGGGCGGAATTGCGGATATATTTTCTCCCGACGCCGACGACCCTGTGCGAATGGAGCTTTTCGGCGATGATATAGATTCCCTGCGCATTTTCGACTGCGAAACACAGCTCAGTATAGAAAAGGTTGACCGCGTGCAAATTGTTCCCGTTATGAAAAAGGGCGCAAAAGCGTCAATGCTGACCTATTTAAACGACGAATACCTTGTGTTTTTCGACGAACCCGCGCGCATAAGCGAAGCCGCCAAAGCCGTGGAATGGGAAATCGGCGAAAAGCTTAAAGAAGCGGAGCAAGCCTTTCGCGATGAAGAAAAGCACATAAACAGCTACGGTGAAATTGTTGCCTGCCTGGAAGAACGCGGGCTTGTCGGCATATACGGCATTGACGGTCCTTGCCCGGATTACCGCCCGAGCAGAGTGATTGCGCTTACGGCAAAATCCGTAAGCGGATATAACGGAAACATCGAATTTTTAAAAAACGACATACAAAAATGGCAAAGCGAAAAACGCAAAATCGTGATTTTGGGCGGAAGTACGGAGCGCGGACAAAAAATCGCGAAATTTTTGGAGGAATTTGCAATATCGGCGCGCTTTGAAAAAGAGCCGCAAGCCCTAAGCTGCGACTGCGTGACCGTAACCGCGGGCAGTATATCAAAGGGATTCGAATATCCGACGGAAAAATATGTTGTAATAAGCGACCGTGAGATATTTGCGGAGGAAAAGAAGAAAAAAGCATACCGCCGCGACAAAAATTCCGTTAAAATAAAAAATGCACAGCAACTCGAACCGGGCGACTATGTGGTGCACCGTGCGCACGGTATAGGAAAATATATCGGCATAGTGCGCCTTACGGTCGGCTCGGTAACAAAGGATTATATAAAAATAGAGTACCGCGGGGCAGACTATCTGTATTTGCCCGTAGGACAGCTCGACGCCGTGGGCAAATACACCGGCGGCAGTGAAAATGCGGCAGTGCGGCTCAACAAGCTCGGCTCGGGCGAATGGGCGAACGCAAAAAGACGGGTGCGTCACTCGGTTGAGGAAATGGCACAGCGGCTTGTCAGCCTGTATGCACAGCGGCAACAAATGCGCGGGATAGAGTTCAGCGCGGACACGCCCTGGCAACGCGACTTTGAGGCGGAATTTTTGTATGATGAAACTCCCGACCAACTTCAAAGCATTGACGAAATGAAAAAAGATATGGAAAGCCCGCGCCCGATGGACAGACTTTTGTGCGGAGATGTGGGCTACGGAAAAACAGAGGTTGCAATGCGCGGCGCGTTCAAAGCCGTGATGGACGGCTACCAGGTGGCATACCTTGTCCCCACAACCATTCTTGCCGCACAGCATTTTAACAATTTTAAGGAAAGAATGAAAAACTATCCCATAACGGTAAGAATGTTGTCGCGCTTTTGTACGCCGAAAGAAGCCGCGCAAACACTGAAAATGCTTAAAAGCGGAGAATGTGACATTGTGGTGGGCACGCATAAGCTGCTTTCGAAAAACGTAATTTTCAAAAAGCTGGGATTTTTGATTGTCGACGAGGAGCAACGCTTCGGCGTTACACATAAGGAAAAAATCAAGGAAATGAAAAAAAACGTGGACGTGCTCACCTTAAGCGCAACGCCGATACCACGCACCCTGCATATGGCAATGATAGGCATACGCGATATGAGCGTGCTCACAATGCCTCCGAGCGACCGCTACCCCGTGCAAACATATGTGCTTGAATATAACGAAAGCGTCGTAAAAAACGCCATCGAGCGCGAGCTTTCGCGCGGCGGACAGGTATATTATCTTCATAACCGTGTAAACTCAATATATAAAACGGCTGAAAGAATAGCGGCACTTGTGCCGAATGCGCGCGTTTTTGCCGCACACGGGAAAATGAGCGAAGCCGAGCTTGACGACGCAATGGTGCGCGTGCAAAACGGCGAAATCGATGTTTTGGTTTGCACCACGATTATAGAAACCGGGCTTGACATACCCAACGTAAACACAATAATAATGGAAAATGCCGACAGCTTGGGACTTAGCCAACTGTATCAGCTTCGCGGGCGCGTCGGAAGGACAAACCGCCTGGCATATGCTTATCTCACATACAGAAAGGATAAAGCCTTGGACGAGGTTGCCGAAAAAAGACTGCGCGCCATAAAGGAATACACGGAGTTCGGCTCGGGCTTTCGCATAGCAATGCGCGATCTTGAAATCCGCGGCGCGGGAAACGTGCTCGGCCCCGAGCAACACGGCTTTATGGCAAGCGTTGGGTACGATATGTATTGCTCCATACTTTCCGAAGCGATAAACGAGGCAATGGGCTTGCCCCCCGCCGAGGAGAAAAAAGAAACGGAAATTGACCTTAACGTAAACGCATATATCCCCGAAACGTATATATCCTCGTCAAAATTGAGGATAGAAGCATATAAGCAAATTGCGGCAATAGAAAGCCTTGCCGACAAATACTCCGTTGCGGAAAGCTTTGAGGATCGCTACGGCGAAATGCCGAAGGAAACGTATGCGCTGATTGAAATTCAAATGCTTAAAATAAAATCGCGTGACATAGGCATTACGGAAATATGCCACGCCGAGGCGGGCATACTGCTGCGCTTTGAAAGTCTTTCGCCGCCATTGGTGGAAAAAATATCGTACGTTGCGTCAAAAAGGCGCGGAAAAATTCTTTTCGATGCGGGCGAAAGACCGTATATCGTTATAAGGGAAAAGGCGTTAAAACAGGAACAAATAATCGATTGTGTGAATAATGTATTAAATGACTTGCAAACGGAAGAAAAATAGTGTATAATATACGCGATGTATATCAGCTTAAGAAAGGATAGGGATACCGATGAAAAAATTTTTTACGGCGTGTGTGGCGTCGGCAGTATGTGCGGCGGTTATGCTGTGCGGTTGCAGTGCCGGTAAGGGCGACAGAATAAATGTTGTAACGGATGATGACAAGGCTCTTGACGGAGAAATTGTGATGACCGTGGGCGACAGCAGCATTTCTCAGGCGGATTTTAACTTTATATACAAGCTTGTGTACGACAATATGTCGCAATACGCAATGTATTACGGGGACGATTGGGAGAATATGGCGGTTGAAGACGATAAAACAATGGCGGACTTTATGCGCGAAAATACCGTTGAGCAAATAAAGCAAATGGCGGCAGCGGTGGAGCTGGGCAAGGAGCACGGAATAAAGACCGACAATGATTTGCAAAAAACAATAACCGAGCAAAAGAAAAACCTTGTCGAAAACAATTACGGCGGTGTTGACGGATACAGAAAATATTTAATCGAAGCACACACAACGGACACCGCGTTCGACCGTTATCTCGAAATATGCGAAATTTACAGCCGACTGTCAAAGGAATTAACGAAAAAGGGCGGCGTGCTGGATGTTGACGAAAAAAAGCTTGCGGAGGATTTTGTGGCAGACAATGCCGACAAGCTCAAGGTTCAGCATATCCTTATTTCAACGCAGGCACAGCAAGAGGGGGAGGACGCCCCCCATACGGACGAGGAGGCGCAAAAGCTCGCAAACGAAATTATAGCCAAGCTTGACGGCGGCGCGGATTTCGACTCGCTCATAAAAGAATACAACGAAGATCCCGGTATGTCCGAGGGCAAGTTCTACCTTTTCGGCGACGGAGAAATGGTTGAAGAGTTTGAAAATGCCTCAAAGGAGCTTGCAATCGGGGAATATACCAAGGCTCCCGTAAAAACGTCTTACGGGTATCATATTATCAAGCGTTACGAAAT
>CAZIQC010000044.1:0-7676 GCA_964541335.1 uncultured Oscillospiraceae bacterium | reverse complement strand
TCAAAAAGAAAAATAAAATTGGGTGCTGTTGCTCTGAAAAAGCAATTACAGCACCCAACCCGATAGGGGCATTTACTATGGCAAATTCAGATGTAATGAAAGTAATACGGAATTGCGAAAGGCTCAATCCGGGTTGCGAGCTTTATGATATTGACGGTATAATCACAAAAGCAAACAGGTCGTTTGTTTTTGAGCTTTCGATAAGCTTTTTTTAATTCGGTTGTGTGCGGCGGCACAAAGCCGCTACGGCGGAAATGCGAAAAAATTTTCGGAAAATATCGCTATGTCATTGAATGGCAGTATGAAAGAGAATATAATAATAATGTGCGATTAAGCGCGACGGGCATTGCTCGTTGCGCTTTTACATTTAAGGGATATATGTCAACTGAGCGAGGAGGGAGGGCGCAGACATAGACTATACAAGCAAGAGATGGAAAATGCTGAGGCAGCGGATTTTGAAGCGCGACAAATATATGTGCCGCCGTTGCGCACGGTACGGAAAGAATACGGACGCCGCGGCGGTGCACCACATTTATCCTGCGGGAGAATATCCCAAATATGCCTTTGAAAGCAAAAATTTAATATCATTGTGCGAGGAGTGTCACAACGCTATGCATAACAGAAAAACCGCCTCGCTTACAAAAATCGGTGCGGCGCTGAAAGAAAGTACCCCCCTCCTCCTTTGAAGAAAGGGAATGTGGTTTTTTACCGAGTGTGACAGCCTTCTCCGACTCTGCCTTGCTTGAAAAATTTTTTTTGGGGTGATTTCGGAAATGAGTCGAACTTGCATAAAAGAGGAAACAATTCGTGACAGTACCCAAAAAGCGATGAAAAAATTAGGCACTTTTAAACCCGAATATTTACCGCTTATTCGGATTTATTCGGGAATGCGCGCAGACTATGAAAGACTGCACCGAGAATACGTAAACGGTGGCTTTAAATGTGCCGAACCGAGCGGCGCGGGCGGCGACAAAAAATCCCCCCTTGTGGCAACGCTTGAAGCACTGCGCAAGGATATTTTGCAATATTCCGACAGGCTTATGCTCAATCCGAAAGCATTGCTCGACGGAAAGCTCGCACCGCAAAAGAAAGAGTCGCCGCTGATTGCCGCGCTGAGGGAGATAGAAGAAGATTAAAAGCCCGAAAAACTACGACACCGTGTTCGACTATGCGAAAAAATGCGCCGACGGCACGTTAAACGTGAACAGATACCGTGCTCTTGCGGCAAAGCGCTTTCTTGACGACGTAAAAAACAAAAAATACGATTTTGACCCGTCGGATGCCGAATTTGTGATACAAATTATAGAGAAAACCTTTTGCCATATGCAGGGAGAGCGTATCGACGGCACGCCGCTCAAGGGAACGCCGTTTTTGCTTGAGCCTTTTCACAAGTTTATCATTTACAATTTGCTCGGCTTTTATGCAAAGGGCACACGCACGGTAAGATTTCACGAGGCGTTTATTTACATTCCGCGCAAAAACATAAAAACAACCTTTGCGGGCGCGCTTGCATGGGGGCTTGCGCTTTTGAGAAGAAAAAGCGGCAGTAAAATATACATCACATCGGCGGCACTGGTGCAATCGCTCGAAAGCTTTAATTTTATAAAAGCAAACATAAAGCGTATCGACACCGCAGGCGATTTTCGCGTAATAGACAATAACAACGAACATTCCGTATCGGCGGATTTCGGAAACGGAAGCATATATTTGCGCGCGCTTGCCGCCTCGCCCGACAAGCAAGATTCTTTTAACTGCAATATCGGCATTGCGGACGAAATGCACGCCTATAAATCGCCAAAGCAGTACAACATTATCAAAGAGGCTATGAAAGCATATACCAACAAGCTGATGATAGGCATTACAACCGCGGGCGACAATATGAACTCGTTTTGCTACCGTCGATTGCAATATTGCAAAAAGGTTCTCGACAAAACGGTGTCGGACGAACAATATTTTGTATTTATAGCCGAAGCCGACGCGGACGAAAACGGGAATATAGATTACACGAACCCGTCGGTACACGAGGCGGCAAATCCCGCCTACGGTATATCGATACGTCCCGAGGATATATTAAACGACAGCCTGCAAGCGCAAAACGACCCGCAGCAGCGAAAGGATTTTTTTGCGAAAAGCTTAAACGTGTATACGGCGGCAATAAAAACGTATTTCAACATAGACGAATTTCGTCTCAGCGACAGAAAGTATTCCTGGTCGCTTGCCGAGCTTGCCGCGCTTAAAATTGCGTGGTACGGCGGCGCGGATTTGTCGAAAATGTTTGACCTTACGGCCGCCGCACTCGTCGGGCTGTACAACGATATTTTGATAATCGTTCCGCACTGCTGGTTTCCCGTGGTGCAGGCAAGGGAAAAAGCGGAGAACGACGGTATCCCCCTTTTCGGCTGGAGGGACGACGGGTGGCTCGATATGAGCAATTCCCCCACGGTAAATCACGCCGAGGTTGTAGGCTGGTTTATAAAAATGCGCAGGAGCTTTAAAATAAAAAAGGTCGGTCACGATCGCAAATTTTGCCGCGAATATTTTGCGGGAATGAAAAAAGCGGGCTTTAAAATCGAAGACCAGCCGCAGTATTACTACAAAAAAAGCGAGGGCTTTCGTTACATAGAGGAAAAGGCAAAATCGGGCAAGCTGTATTATATGCACGCCGAGCCGTTCGAATACTGCGTGTCGAATGTGGCGGCGATAGAAAAAACAGATGATATGATACAATACGAAAAGGCGGTCGCGTCACAAAGAATAGATGTTTTCGATGCGGCGGTGTTTGCCGTGATAAAAATGCTGGGCGATACGTACGACGAGGCAAACAAGGTAAACAACTGGTTTTAGGAGGCTTGGAAAATGCTTGAAAAATTAAAAAGAAAAACGCGTGTTCGCGCCGCACCCGCCGGCGTAAGCTCTGCGGCAATGTTCTTGTGCGGAAACACCGACACGGAGTTTCGCGGATATATAAGCCTTGACAAAAGCGAAAACGTGAGAATGTGCGTGCATAAAATAGCCGATACCGTAAGCAATATGACAATAATGCTTATGAAAAACGGTTGCGGAAGAATTTATGACGAAATTTCACGAACAGTTGATATATGCCCAAATAAGAATATGACGCGAAAGCAGTTTGTTTACGGCATTGTGCAGGAAATGGCAATAAGCGGAAATGCCGTGGTACTGCCGCGGGTGTGCGACGGAAGACTTGCCGCCCTTGAAACAATACCGCACGGCAGATACAGCCTTATTCCGAGCGGAAGCGATTATCGCATAATGATAGACGGAAAGCCCTACAATCCGGACGAGGTTTTGCACTTTGTGTTTGTTCCGTCGAGAGAATATCCGTGGCGCGGCGTGGGCTACGGCGAAGCGATAATGAATATCCTTAAAAACATTGCCCAGGCGCAGCACACACGCGCAAGCTTTTTAAAAAGCAACTGGAAGCCCGGGCTGATAATATCCGTAAATACGGATATTGAGGAGATGACCGACCCCAATCTGAGACGCAAAATTTTGTCGAGCTACACCGCGGACAGTGAGGCGGGCGAGCCGTGGCTTATCCCCGCGGGGGAAATTTCCGTTGAAAAGGTGCAACCGCTTTCGTTACGCGACTTGGCAATAGAAGAGTCGATAACGCTTGATTTAAAAACGGTTGCCGCGTGTATGGGCGTGCCCGATTTTATGGTGGGCTTGGGAGAATACAGCAGCGAAAAATACAACAATTTTATCGCAACCACGATTATGTCGTACGCAACACTTATTCAACAGGAGCTTACGAAAAAGCTTTTATGCGCGCCCGATAAATATTTTAAGCTTAACGCGCGTTCCCTTATGCAGTATTCCGTAAACGAGAAAATGAGCTTTGTGCGTGCGGCGATAGATTGCGGAATGTTGAGCCGAAACGAGGGAAGAGACGAGTTCGACTATTCGCCCGTTCGGCTTAACGGAATGGACGGCTACACTACGCTTGAAAACTATTTGTCGGTGAGCGATTTATCAAAACAAAAAAAGCTGGCCAGCGTTGCTTTTGAGGCGGGAGGTGAAATAGGCAATGAACGGTAATACGCAAAAAAGAACGGCATATTTCAAGGAGTGCCCGAAAACGCGTCAACAGTCAGACGGCGAAAAATACATAGAGGGATATTGCATAGTATACAATGCCGAAACAAAAATCAGCGACGGTTATTTTGAAAAAATAGCCCCGCACGCGGCCGATAAAGCGATAAGCGGAAACGATATTCGCTGCTTGCTCAACCACAATACGGATATTGTTTTGGGCAGAAGCGCGGCAAACACCCTTAAGCTTACCGCGGACGAAACAGGTGTATTTGCCAGCGTGAAAATAAACGAAAACGACGGCGAGGCAATGAACACATATGCGCGCGTGGCGCGCGGCGACGTGGGCGGCTGGTCGTTCGGCTTTTATCCGACGCGCGAAACGTATGTGGAAAGCGGCGGAGAATATCATTATACCGTGGAGGAAATGGACATAAGCGAAATATCGGTATGCACATTTCCCGCGTATAAGCAGACGGATATTTCCGCTCGCAGTGCAAAATATCAAAACGACAGAGTAACGGAAGCGGCACGTCGAAAAGCCGCATTGAAAAAAAGACTGGAGGAATTGAAAAATGTTAAAGCAACTGAGGCTTGAAGCGGAGCTTAAGGCTTTAAACCGCAAAATGGAAGAAATCACAAGCAAAAGAGTCTCTCTGACGGCGAGAGAAAACGAGCTTGCCGCCGCATTGGAGCAAGCCGAAAGCGGCGAGGATTTTGCCGCGTTGGAAAATCGAATAAAAGAGCTTGAAAAGGACATAGCCGCCTTGGACGCGGAAAAAACCACGGAGGAGCTTAAGAAAAAAACAGATGAAATAAAAAAACAGATTGAAGAAATAGGCGCGCCCTCAAGGGAGAGCGCGCACAACGAAAACGAAAGGAAGGCTTCGGCAACAATGAAAACAAGAGGAATATTCAAAACACTTACTCCCGAAAGGCGCAATGCGGTGCTTGCCGATGTGCAGGTAAAGGAATTTTTAACACGTGCGCGGGAGCTTATATGCGAAAAGCGCAGTATTAAGGGCGCGGAGCTTGCGTTCCCCGTGACGATTTTGGACATTCTCAGGGAAAATGTGGCGTTGTACAGTAAGCTCTACAACCATATAAACACGGTGTCGGCAAACGGCACGGCGCGCCGACTGGTTGCGGGTGCCGTTCCCGAAGGAATTTGGACGGAAACGGTGGGCGCGATAAACGAGCTTAACCTTGACTTTTCCCTTATCGAAACGGACGGCTACAAGGTGGCGGGACTGTTTGTAATCGATAACAGCACCTACGAGGACGCCGACGACGTGCTTCTTTCGCTTATTATCGAATATCTTTCGGCGGCGGTGGGACAGGCTCTCGATAAAGCAATAGTATACGGCAGCGGGAACAAAATGCCCCTTGGTTTTGTAACGCGCCTTGCGCAAGCCGCACAGCCCGCCGCGTGGAGCGCAAATGCACCCGAATGGACGGATCTTCACGAAAAAAATATAATAAAGCTCAATCTCGGCGGCGAAACGGGCGAAGAATTTTTTGCAAAGCTTATTACCGCGCTTACCGCGGCAAATCCGAAAAAGAACGGGGCAAACAACAAACTTTTCTGGGTAATGAACAGAAAAACGCATATGGATCTTATTACACGCACCGTAAAATTCAACGCGGCGGCGGCTCTTGTTGCCGCAAGCAACGACACAATGCCCGTTATCGGCGGCGACATTATCGAGCTTGAATTTATGGCGGATTACGACATAGCGGGCGGCTACGGCGCGGTGTATACGCTTGCCGAGCGTGCGGGCTATTCGATGGCAACCTCCGGAGATGTTAAATTTATCGAAGACAGAACCGTTTTCAAGGGCACTGCACGCTACGACGGCAAGCCCGTATTCGGAGAGGGCTTTGTACTCGTAAACTACGCAAATATCGCACCCACCGTAACGGTGGCATTTGCCGCCGACAGCGCAAATACGGATCGTGTGGCACTGAGCGAGCTTTCGATAGGCACGCAAACACTCTTCCCCTGTTCGTTTGACAAGGATGTGCTCAACTATTCGTGCAACGTAACATCGCATACGCATAAAATAACGGCTCTTGCGGCAGACCAAACGGCAACCGTGGAGATAAAGAACGGCGAAGCAACGGTTAAGTCCGGTACAAATGCCACCTTTACCGCCGGGGAAAACACGGTTACGATTACCGTAACAAACGGCAATGCCGCGGCGAGAGTATACACCGTAATCGTAAACGACCAAACAAGCGGAAGTTGAAAAAGGGGGCATTTGTCCCCTTTTTAAAGGAGAGTGACAGCCTACGGAGCAGATATTAAGGCTTATAAAACAGGATTTGGGGATTGCGCACAACGAGCGCGACAAGTATTTTTACATTCTTATAGAAAGTGTTGCGGAGGAGCTTCGAAAAAAAGGCGTTGCGACGGACACAAACGATTATGAGGATATAATTTTAATTGCCGACACGGCACTTTGGCGTTACCGCCACCGAAGCGACGGCGCACCGCTTGCTCAAAACATCGAAAACCGTATCCGAAATCGCCGAATGAAAAGGAGGGCATACCTTGAAGACGTATAATGTAGCTGAAGCGAATACGGAAAGTCTTGACAATGTTTGCGTTGTGTTTGACCTGTTTTCCGAAGAAACCGACGAAGCGGGAAATCCGACGGAGTGCAGAACAAACGTTGCCGCGCTTTTTTGTGCCGAAGAGGCGATGCCGTCGGCGGAATTTCACCGCGCAAGACAAAGCGGAATATGCCTTGAAAAGGAAATCGTAATCGATACGGAAAGCTACCGCGGGCAACGCTTTGCCGAATACGACGGTCGGATTTATCGTATTTTCCGCATATACGCGCGCAAAAGCGGACTTACCGAGCTGTATCTCGAAAAAGAGGTGGGACGGTGAAGGACTGCGTCGAAGAAATTATGAACGCACTGGAAGAGTGCGCCGCGGAAACCGAAAAAACGATAAAAAGCGTTGTCGACACGGCGGCACGGCAAGCACTTGAGAAAATGAAATCGAATAAAAAAATTCCCAAAGACACGGGAGATTACGCACGCGGATTTTTCTTAAAAAAGAAAAGCAAGGGAACGTATTACGGCTATGTGTTGAAAAACAAAAAGTACCGAATTGCGCATTTGCTTGAAGACGGACACATCACACGAAACAAAAAAACAAAAAGCCGTGCTTTCCCGCATTGGATTGACGCACAAAAAATCGCGGACGAATTGCCCGATAAAATAACGGAGGCACTGAAAAAATGACACCCGAAGACGTAAAAGCACAACTGAGCGCGGTTGCGCCCACGGCAATGCACGCATTCCGCACGGAGCACGCTTTGCCGTACATAATATTTTATTTTGAAGACGACGGAGTGGAAAAGTCGGACGACGGTTCGGTTGAAATATCGAGCAAGGAGCTTACAATAGAGCTTTACACCGACAAAAAAAGCCCGCTGCTCGAAAACAAAACGGAAACGGGAATTTTAAAAGAACTCGATTATCGAAAAAGCGAAAGCTGGCTTGATGAACAGCGAATTTTGGTAACAACGTACACGACAACATTAACAAAGAAAGGAAGATAAAAATGGCGGAAAAAAAGAGAAGAATAGCTCTCGGCAGCGGTGATG
>CAZIQC010000043.1:7036-7833 GCA_964541335.1 uncultured Oscillospiraceae bacterium | reverse complement strand
TTCAACTGAAATATTCTCGCTCATATTATCACCTAAATTCAGCATTCTGCACTCAACATTCAGCATTATTTCACATACGGTACAGAACCAAAGTCCGGCGCGTCTGCCAATTCCGCCACAACCGCAAATATTAAATTTTGCCTCTTGATTTTTACACGGTCGAGGTAAAATGAGAGGAGTTTTGCACTCGTCATCGGCGTTTTTTATAAGATTTTGCGTATACAACCGCGCGAGTAAAGTATAGCATACAAGGACAAATAAATCAAGAAAAATTTGTGCTTGTACACGTGCTTTCGGTATAGCCTTGCGAACGGAGCGCTTTTTCGAGTGCGCAAAATGTGCCGCTTACGCAAGACGGGGCTGCAAAAAACTTGTTTTTTACAGCCCCGTTTTGTTACATTGACAAGCGCTTTGCAAGCACCGATAAAAAACGAAAATACCTGTAGCTGTCTTATTACTTGTCTTCAACCTTACCGTAGAGGTTAAGTCTGAAAAGACGGCTTTCGTCCTCTTCGTTTTCGCACTCTATTGTAGCATGGCTGAGCTTTGCTCCCTGAAGAATGCTCATCAAGCCGACAACGCGGCAAAAAGCGGACATAAGGTTTATTTTATCCCCCTCTTCGGTGGTAAGCCAAACCTGACCGGTACAATTATTAAGCTCTTTAACAAAAGCCGAAACATCCAAATCGTGAATTTCGAAGCTGCGCATAAATAAAACCTCCTTAAACTTTCTTATGATTACAGAATAACCCAAAAACAAGAATATGTCAATACCTGTAACCGAATTTTAACATAGA
>CAZIQC010000043.1:0-7026 GCA_964541335.1 uncultured Oscillospiraceae bacterium | reverse complement strand
ATATCGCGAATTACTGCTGTTGCTTTTTTATACGGTTCGCTTCCTTGGCGCGCAAATCGGTATCGAGGATGCGCTTTCTTATGCGTAAAAAGTTGGGCGTTACCTCAAGAAGCTCGTCATCGTTCAAAAATTCGAGACACTCCTCAAGACTCATAATTTTGTGCGGAGTAAGGCGCAGGGCGTCGTCACTGCCGGCGGCGCGCATATTTGTTGCCTGCTTGCGCTTGCATACATTTACCACAATGTCTTCAAGACGACTGCATTCACCCACAACCATACCCTGATAAACCTTTTCGCCGGGACCGATAAACAGCTCGCCGCGGTCTTGCGAGTTGAACAGTCCGTATGCGACGGAGTCGCCCGTTTCGTATGCAACAAGGCTTCCGCGCGAGCGGGTGGTGAATTCGTCCCGAATAAAAGGCTTGTAGCAGTCGAACACGTGGTTGATAACGCCCGTTCCCTTGGTGGCGGTCAACAGCTCGCCGCGATAGCCGATTAAGCCGCGCGAGGGAATGTTAAACTCCATTTTCGTATATCCCGCCGCGCCGGGTGCCATATTGGTAAGCGTGCCCTTTCTTTTCCCGATACCCTCCATAACAACGCCCGTAAACTCATCGGGCACGTCGATGGTAAGGCTTTCGTAAGGTTCGCACAAAACGCCGTCGATTTCCTTGTTTATGGTGCGTGCCTTGCTCACCTGAAATTCGTAGCCCTCGCGCCGCATATTTTCTATAAGTACCGAAAGATGAAGCTCGCCCCTGCCCGAAACAATGAAGCTGTCGGGCGAGTCGGTTTCTTCAACGCGGAGGGCGATGTTGCTTTCAAGCTCCTTTATAAGTCGGTCGCGCAGATGGCGGCTGGTGATATAGTCGCCGTCTTGCCCGGCAAAGGGGCTGTTGTTTACGCTGAACGTCATCGAAAGCACCGGCTCGTCCACAGGGGTAAACGGCAAACAATCCGTAACGCCCGCGGCACAGATTGTATCGCCTATATTGATTTTTTCAAGTCCGCTTATTGCCACAATTTCGCCCGCGCCCGCCTCGTCAATGCTTTCTTTGTTAAGATTGCTGTAGCAAAAAAGCTTGGAAACGCGCCCGTTATAGGGCGAAATATCACTGCGGCTTACGGTTACGGACATATTGTTTTTGACAATGCCGCGGTTTATTCTGCCCACGGCAATTCTGCCGGTAAAGGTGTCGTAATCGATATTTGATACAAGCATTTGAAATTCGCCGTCGCGCGTGTCCTTCGGCGAGGGAATGTGCGAAACAATGGTGTCAAACAAAACCTTTAAATCATCAGTGTGATTATCGGGCGACAGGCTTGCCCAGCCGTCGCGCCCGGAAACGTATATCACGGGGGAGTCGAGCTGGTCGTCGGTGGCGTCAAGGTCGATAAACAGCTCCAAAAGCTCGTCCGTCACTTCATAGGGGCGCGCGTTCGGGCGGTCGGCCTTGTTTATAATCATAATAATCGATAAATTAAGCTCAAGGGCTTTTTTCAGCACAAATCGCGTTTGCGGCATACACCCCTCGAAAGCGTCCACCAAAAGAAGCACGCCGTCCGCCATTTTCAGTCCGCGCTCAACCTCGCCGCCGAAATCGGCGTGTCCGGGGGTATCTATAATGTTGATTTTCGTGCCGTTATAGATAAGGCTGGTGTTTTTTGCGAGAATGGTTATTCCGCGCTCGCGCTCAATGTCGTTTGAGTCCATAACGCGCTCTTCCACCTGCTCGTTCTCGCGAAAAACGCCGCTTTGGCGAAGCATGGCGTCCACAAGGGTGGTTTTGCCGTGGTCAACGTGTGCGATAATGGCTATATTACGTATATTTTGCGGTTCTGTCATATATATCTTCCTTTCAAGAATTGGCTTTTGTGTGCTTTTCGGTGACAAATGTGCTCCACGTGTCCGCGTATTGAAGCAACAGCAAAAGCGGAGTTTCCTTTGTTGCAACGGATTTGTTGTCGTCCACATACTGCCCGTCGTGGTACATCACCGCCTGAACCTCGCTTTCGCTGAGAGTTATCCGCGGCAAGGCAAGATACAGGCTGCGCAACGGAACACTCATATACACGAGCTTGTCGTTTATGTGGTACGGCACACTCGGTCCGTAGCCGTAGCGCCGAGCGTTTGCCGATGGCTCGTTCGGAATATATTGCGGCTGCCCGGGCAAGCCCGCCTTGCCGAGGTCGTGTATAAGCGCGGTGATAATACAGCTCTCGTCGTCAAGCTCGGGGGCAAGGGCGGCTTTAAGCTTAAGCATTGCCTCCGCCACGTTTACGCTGTGCTCCAAAAGCCCCTGCCTTCTGCACAGATGAAACCGCGTGCTTGCCGGAGCAATAAGATAATCGGTTTCGTTTTCCATAAAATCCGTAAGTCGCAGAAATTCGTCGCGCCTTGCGGTTACGCGGCTTTTCAAAGCCTCGTATCGTTCGGTAATCGTCAAAATAAACACCTCTGTTCGTCTAACCGAGTTATTATAACTCATATTGATTGACATTTCAAGAATTTTACGAAAAAAATTGTCAATATCTGTGATAAAAGATGATTTTCGGGGCGTATTTTTCATCAAAAATACGAAAATGAATATTTTGTCGCAAATTGATTGACCAAACGCGCCCGATGATGTATAATTACAAAGAAACAGTCCGGATTGTGGGGTGGCGGCGTGAAAAGCATTGCGCTTATCGTAAATTTTGAAAAAGAATATGCGGAAGAAACGGCGCGTGCGTTAATTTGTGCCGTCGGCGAAAGGGCACGCATTTTTTCGGCGGACGAAAGGGTGTGCGCACTGGGGTGCGAGAAAGCCGCCTCCGAAGAAGAATTGTTTTTACGCTGCGGCGTGGCGGCGGTTCTCGGAGGCGACGGCACCATTATTGCCGCCGCCAAAAGGTGTGCGCGGTTTAACACGGTGCTTCTCGGGATAAATACGGGAAATTTGGGCTATCTTACAATGTACGACGCCGCCAGCATAGCCGACGCGGCGGAGGATTTGTTGAGCGAGTGCATACATTTTGACGTGCGGTATATGTTTTCGGTGAGTGTTGCCTCGGGCGGGGAAAAGCGTTTTTGCGGCTACGCCTTGAACGAGGCGGCTTTGAGCCGCGGGGAAGAGCCGCATTTGATGAATTTTACCGTAATTGCCGCCGACAAAACGGTGTGCGAGTACCGTGCGGACGGAATAATAGCTTCCACACCCACCGGCTCAACCGCGTATTCTTTGGCGGCGGGCGGTCCGGTGCTTTCACCCGATACGGACGCAATGCTTATAACGCCGATATGCCCGCATATGTTAAGGGCAAGAAGCATTGTTTTGCCGCCGAAAACACTTACGGTTACGGCACCCGCGGGGGCACAGCTTACGCTTGACGGGAAGAAGATTTGCGTGCTTGAAAAAAACGACACGGTAATTATAGAAAAGGCGGACTGCTTTGTGCGGCTCGCACACAGAAGCGAAAAAAGCTTTTACGACATATTGCAGGAGAAATTTCGGTAAAGGGGTAACAAAAATGAGTAACACTCGCCGCGAGGCAATTTTAAGCCTTATAGAAAATCAAGACATTGAAACACAGCAGGAGCTTACGGTGGCACTCGCGAAAATAGGCTATGAGGTAACGCAGGCAACCGTTTCGCGCGATATTAAGGAGCTTAAGCTGTTAAAGCAACAAAATGCCGCGGGACGATATGTGTATACCAAAAACGCGCCGCACGCCGAAAAAAGCATTTCGGAAAATATGAATATTATTCTCAGCCGCGGCGTTGTGGGGATAGATTATGCGCTCAACACAGTTGTCATACGCACGCTTACGGGAATGGCGCAGGGCGTTGCCGCCGCGATAGACGCAATGCAAAACCGTGACATATTGGGTTCTATTGCGGGCGACGACACGATTATAATAATAGCGCGCAGTGAAAAATACGCGCAAACCCTTTGCAAAAATTTGAAGAAAACAATAGCCTGAGGTGACGGGAAATGCTTGTTCAACTGGATATTGAAAACGTTGCCGTTATAAAAAAAGCTTCGATTGAATTTAAAAACGGGTTTAATATCATAACGGGGGAAACGGGCGCGGGGAAATCGCTTTTGATAAATTCGCTCAACCTTGTTTTGGGCGGGCGCGCAAGCCGCGAAATAATCCGCGAGGGGGCGGACTGCGCCTTTGTAACGGCTCTTTTTTACGCCGAAAACGGGGCGGAAATTACCGCACCGCTCGATATTGAGTGTGACGACGGGCAAATTGTCATATCGCGAAAGCTTTATGTCGACGGGCGAAGCGTGTGCCGCATAAATTCGGTAACGGTAAACGCGGGTGCGCTCAAAAGCGTGGGCGAAAGGCTTATCGCAATACACGGTCAGCGTGACAGCGGCATACTTTACAAGCCGCAGGCACATATCGATTTTTTGGATTTGTTTGCGCGAAACGATGAAATAAAAAAGGAATACACGGCGGCGTATAAAGAATACGGACTCGCGCGCGAGGAGCTTAAAGCACTCGTCGGCAACGAAAAAACGCGCGCCGAAGAGATAGCTTACCTTGAATATCAAATAAACGAAATGGAAAAAAACAAAATAAGCGAAGCCGAGGAGGAGGAGCTTTGCCAAAGGCGCACACTGCTTGAAAACGCACAAGCCCTGTCGGAAAATACGCGCGCGGCTTATGCGTGCATAAACGGGGAGCGCGGTGCGTGCGAGCTTCTGCACAGCGCAAAGGGATATATTCAAAAGCTTGCACAGCTTTCCGACAGTGCGGAAAGCTTCTTTGAAAAGGCGGAAAATCTTTATTACGAGTGCGAAGCTCTGGGCGAGGATATTATGTGCCGATTTGACGCAATCGAAAGCTCCCCCGGGGAGCTTGAGAGCATATGCGACAGGCTCGACGCACACAACGCCCTTAAACGCAAATATGTAACCGACACCGCCGGTCTTGAAAAAATTTACGAAAAATGCGCCGCGCGGCTCGAAAGCTTAAAATCGTATGACGAAAGCCGCATTGCCGCCGAAGACAGGGTGCGGCAATGCAAGGAAAAAGCCGAGAGCCGTGCCGCCGCTTTGAGGAAGAAGCGGCAAGCCGCGGCGAAAATTCTTGAAAAAGAAACGGAAAACGAGCTGGCACTTTTGGATATGCCGCACTGCCGCACGGAGATTAAGCTTTTTGAGTGCGAGCTTTCCCCAGTGGGAACGGAAACCGCCGAGATTTTTATTTCGACCAACCCCGCGGAAAGCACAAAAAGCATTGCAAAAATAGCCTCGGGCGGGGAAATAAGCAGAATAATGCTTGCGATAAAGTCGGTTTTTGCGGGGTTTGACGAGGCAAGCACGCTTCTTTTTGACGAGATAGACACCGGCGTGTCGGGAAGAGCGGCGGAAAAAATAGCCGCAAAAATGAACGCCCTGGCGAAAAGCTTTCAGATAATATGCGTTTCTCACTTGCCGATTATGGCGGCGGCGGCGAACGTGCATTTTCTGCTTGAAAAGAAAGAAACGGAAAGCGGCTTTTCGACAAACATTCGCCAAATAACGGGCTGTGAGCGCGAGCGGGAAATAGCGCGCATAATAGGCGGCGACAATATTGACGACGCCGCTATGGAAAACGCACATCGACTGCTCGGCATTTTCGGCGAAAAACAATAACACGGAGGCACGGTATGGAACAAATAGGCGAAGTAATTGAAATAAACGGAAGAAATGCCACGGTGCGCATAAGGCGCGTGTCGTCCTGTTCGGAGAGGTGTGCCTCGTGCAGTGCGCACTGCCGCCCCACGGCAACGGTTATCACAGCCGTGAACGGATTAAGCGCAAAGGTGGGCGACACCGTAAAGCTGCAAATGAATTCGGGGCTGTTTTTAATGCTGGCGTTTGTGGGCTATATTTTGCCGATACTTATTTGCCTGGCAACCTATGCGGTTGTAAAATACATAACGGACAGCACCATTGCGGCGGATATATGCGCGGTGGTGTCCGTGGCGGTAACGCTTGTTGTTTTTTATATAATCGATAAGCTTCCGCACCGCAGGGGTATATTTTCGAGCAGAATTATAAAAATAATACGTTAGGAGATTGTGACAAATGATAAAGGGCTGTATATTCGATATGGACGGCACAACCGTAAATACCATAAATTCCATAGCATACTTTGCGAACAATGCGCTTAAAGCCCACAACCTGCCGCCGATAGAAGCGGAGCAATACAAAATAATGGTGGGAAGCGGCGCGCGCGTGCTTTTGGAAAGAATGTTTGCTTATTTAAATGCGGACAAAACGCATTTCGAAGAGGTGTACAAGCTGTACAACGAAAGCTACGACAACGACTTTTTGTATTTGACGGAGCCGTACGACAAAATCCCCGAGCTTTTGAAGAAACTTAAGGCAAAGGGAATAAAAACGGCAATCCTTTCAAACAAGCCGCACCAAACGGCGCTTAAGGTAAGCAACGCGCTTTTCGGAAACGATATGGTGGATATATGCTACGGCGGGCGCGACGGTATAGCGCTTAAGCCCGACGCGGAGGCGGCAATAATGCTTTTGGACGAGCTTGGACTGAAAAAAGAAGAATGTCTTTATATAGGCGACACCTCGGTTGATATGCAAACCGCGAAAAACGCGGGTCTTACGGCAATAGGCGTGCTGTGGGGCTTCAGAGGAAGAGAAGAGCTTGAAAATTCGGGCGCGGATTATATAGTGCAAAGCCCTGAAGATATATTAAATATAGTCGAAAGCTTTAACACGGCGGGCAATCGGCAAATTTGATTACGGAGGACAATTTATGGATTTCTTTTCGATTTTGGCACTTATCGGCGGTTTGGCACTGTTTTTGTACGGAATGGAGGCTATGGGCGACGGGTTAAAGCAGCTTTCGGGCGGTAAGCTTGAAAGCATTCTCGGCAAGCTCACGTCAAACAGGGTAAAAGGCTTTTTGCTCGGTCTTGCGGTAACGTCCGTGATACAGTCGTCATCGGCAACAACGGTTATGCTTGTGGGGTTTGTAAACTCGGGCATTATGAAGCTGGGGCAAACTATCAGCGTT
>CAZIQC010000042.1:3187-8030 GCA_964541335.1 uncultured Oscillospiraceae bacterium | reverse complement strand
ATCGCACGTGTTCTTTTGGTAAGCGCGCATACCGCCGTTACCTCGTGCGAAACTCAATCCGAAAGGGTTATTCTTTCGGGGACGGTATTTTTCAATATTTTGTATCTTTCCGACGACGACATAAAAGCCGTAAAATCAATCGATGCCGCCGCCCCCTTTTCAAACGTTTTCCCCTGTGCGGATATTTCCCCCGATATGCTCGCACTGTATGACGCGTAAATAAAAGAGGTTAAATGCACCGTCGCAAATTGCAGAAAGCTTTCTCTCGGTGCGTGCGTGCGCGGCGACATTCGCGTGTACTGCACGCGCGAGCGGGATTTCCCCACCGACATTGAAAATGCCTGCGTGAAAAAATCAAGCTTTACTGCTTCGGCAATCGGCGCGCATTTTGAAACCGTGCAAAGCTTTACCGACAGCTTCGAAATTCCGACCGACAAGCCTGCCGCGGTCGAAATTTTAAAGTGCGACGCCGCCGCCGAAAACATTGAAACAAAAATCATCGACGATAAAGCCATAATAAAAGGCACATTGCTTATAACCGCGCTTTACAACACGACCGCACGCCCCGATTACATCTCGTTTGAAATGCCGTTTGCTCAAGTTCTCACCGCCGACGGTATTCGTGCCGATATGATAACCGAGCCTGCCGTGCGCATATACAACGTTACCGCCGCACTGTCCGCAAACGACAGCGGCGAAGAGCGCATTGTAAACGTTAATGCAAGTGTATTTTTCCGCATAACGGCGCAAAAATCCGCTCGTTGCGAATTTATTTCCGACGCTTACGTTCCGCACGCCTCTCTTTCACTTGAAAAAGAACCGCTTAACATAACGGGCACCGTAAGCATTACCGAGGACACCCTCAATTTTAACACCGACTTAACTCTCCCCGATAATCTTCCCGACATAAGCTCCGTTTACCGCGTAATCGCGCGCCCCGTTTGCGAGGGGTGTGAAATCTCGGGCGGCAAGCTTTTCATAAAAGGTTATACCGAGGTTTATCTGCTTTACGTCAGTCAAGACAGCGACGCACCCGTATTCAGTTTTATGCAAAACGTCGATTTTTCCCATTCAATCGATTTTGCCGATGCCTCCGCCACTCCGACTGTGCGTTGCGGGCTGAAAAACGTCGGCTATATTATAACTGACGAACGCAGTGCGAGCGTTCGCGGCAGTATAAACTTATTTATTCACCGTTTCGACACGGCAAATACCGAAATCGTCGTCAATGCCGAATTAAGCGAGGGTTCGCCCGCGGAGCGTGCCTCGGTGGTAATTTCTTTCTTGTCGGAGGAATGTACGCTTTGGGATATTGCAAAAAAATACAACATTTCCGAAAGCGATATTTTGCGTGCCAACGGGCTTGACGCGACCGCCTCTCCGAAAAAGGATTGTCCGCTTCTTATTCCGCGCTGAATTTTTTGATTGAAATACCTCCCGCATTGTTGTATAATGAATTTAGCTTGAGCGAAGCGAGCATATCGCCGAAAGCTCGGCTTCGGAATTGTTTACCGATTTGGTAATAAATCATACGGCAAAGCGGGAGGGCTTTTTTATGTCACTTCAAATAGTTACCGGTCGCAGTAAAAGCGGGAAAACGCAGTTTTTACTCGACAATATGTGCGAAAACTCAGGAGATTTGTACATCGTGCCGGAGCAGTTTTCGTTTTCCGCGGAAAAAGTGCTCGTCGAACGGTTCGGCGTAAGCGGGTTGGGCAATCCGCAGGCAACAAGCTTTGCGCGGCTTGCCGAAAGCATATTTTCGAAATACGGCGGCGGTGCTCATATTCCGTCGGAGGCGGCATACAGAATGCTTGTCAGTTACAGTGCCAACACACTTAAGGGAAGCCGCTTGCACCTTTTTGACGGCTTGGTCAAAAAAAGTGCTCTCGGAGCAACTGCCGCCGAGCTTATAACAACATTTCGCAAATACCGCATATCCGTCGATATGCTTGAACGCGCCGCGCAGGTCGCAACCGACGACCTTCTCCGAAAAAAGCTTGCGGACAGCGCACTTATATACCGCGAATATTTAAACGACCTATCCCTTTCCGGTGCGGACGACCGCCACAACACTTTGTCACGCCTTGCCGATTTTTTAAACGGCGGCACGTGCGATTATTTTTCGGGACGAAATATTTTCATAGACAATTTCACCGCGTTTGACCCGTCGGAATACGAATGTGTCAAGGCACTGCTGCGCTCCGCGCCGAGGGTTTACATATCCTTGTGCACTGACGAGTGCTCTCCGTTCGAAACCGTACGGCGCACCCGCGCCGCCCTGCTTCGTGCGGCACGGGACGTCGGCTGTCCGCTTGAACCGGAAATTTGTCTTCCCGGCAGTGCTTACGGCGTTTCACCGATGCTTTCGCACCTTGAAAAGGCGTATTTTGCCGAAGAAACGATTCGCTTTTGCGGCAGTGATTGTTCTCTCGGTATTTTTTGTGCAAAGGACAAGCTCTCGGAAATACATCACGTGGCGAAAAGCATATGCACTCTTTTGCAAAACGGGGTGCGCTACCGCGACATTTCCATCGTTGCGCGTGACATAGAGTCTTACAAGCCGATTATCGACCGTGTTTTTCCCGATTATTCGATACCTGTTTTCCTTGACAGAAAAATTCCGCTTTCGGGGCACTGCATAACACTTTTCGTAATGTCGGTTTTGGAAATAATTCTCTACGGTTTTAAATACGAAACGGTGTTTTCATATATAAAAAGTTCGTTCTCGCCCGTTTCTCCATCCGAAGCGGACGAACTTGAAAACTATTGTCTTGCGGCGGGCATATCGAAATACGGCTGGTCAAAGCCTTTTTCGCGGCGACGCGGAACATACTCCTCCGCCAACGGAAAAAACGAATTTATTTCCGAGGAGAGCCTTGCCCGTATGAACGTTTTGCGCGAAAAGGTATATCTGCCGTTGGCGGCTTTAAAAAAACGGCTTGACGATGCCACCTCCGCACGCGAATATACCGACGCACTGCTCGATTTTTTACAGGAGCTTTCAATAGAGGATAAGGTGTCGGCAAGCGCCGCCGAGCTTGAAAAAATTGGCGAAAATTTAACCGCACTTCAAACAGTGCAGGTATATAACATTTTTTCCGATATATTGAACGATATAACAAGCGTTATTTCCGACAAGCCCATTTCCTTAACCGAATTTTACGGAATTATCCGTTCCGGAACGGACTGCGTGGAAATAGGCACCATTCCCGACTCGGTAGACTGTGTAAGCGCGGGCAGTATTGACCGCATTAAGGGGCATAATTGCGCAAACGTATTTTTGATAGGCGTGAATGCATCCGTATTTCCCGCGGTTCCGTCCTCGGGCGGCTTGTTTTCGGACGCGGACAAGCAGGCTCTCTCGACGCTCGGGATTGAGCTTCCGCCCGATTCAATGCGCAAGGCTCAAAACGAGGAGCTTCTCGTTTACAATGCGCTTACCTGCGCAAACGAAAGACTTGATCTGTCGTATCCGCTGTCCGATTTCGGGCAAAATGTTCTTATGCCGTCCGAAATTATAAACAGAATTACGGAAATTTTCCCCGACATCGGCTACGAAAACGACATTTCCGAGTGTACGGCTTGGCTGGTTCCCGGCGCAAAAAAAGCCGCTTTCGATACAACGGTGCGCAAATTGCGCGAGCACTTTTTTGAAAAAGCTCCTCTCACCCCCGCGCTTGAAGCCGCCGCGGCATATTTTCAAAACGATGATGAATACCGCGGTGCGTTTTCCGCCGCCGTGCACAAATTCGGTTATACAAACACAGCCGCCAACGTAAGCTCCGAGCTTATCGCCTCACATCTCGGTCGGGATATGCGCACAAGCATATCGCGGCTCGAAACGTACAACAAATGCCCGTTTTCTTTTTACTCCAAGTATCTTTTACGCCTTGAACCGAAAAAGCTGTTTGAAGTAAGCGTCAGCGACAGCGGGTCTTTTTTACACGATTTTCTCGAAAGCTTTTCATCGTTTTTAAGCACCGCATATCACCCGAGCGGCGAAAAATGCACCTGGCAAAATATAGACGCCGCCTTTATAAAACAGCACACCCCCGCCGTTCTTCGCGAGGTGCTTTGCGGAGTTAACGAGGGTATGCTCGAAATTCCGCGCATAAACGCTCTTTTCAAGCGACTGTGTGCCGTGGCGCTTCGGTGTGTGCTTAATGTGTGGCAACATATAAAAACAGGG
The DNA here is from genome assembly GCA_964541335.1 of uncultured Oscillospiraceae bacterium. GTDB lineage: Bacteria > Bacillota > Clostridia > UMGS1883 > UMGS1883 > UMGS1883. The sequence goes on along the minus strand of CAZIQC010000042.1, from coordinate 3,838 downwards.
GATTTTATCCCCCTCGGTTATGAAATAAGCTTTGACGACGACGGAAGCTTTAAACCCATAAAAATAAAGCTTGCAGACGGAAAGGGCGTTACCCTGCGCGGAAGAATAGACCGCGCCGACTGCTTGGAGCTTAAAATGCCCGACAACACCGTCGGTCGTTTTGCCAGAATAATCGATTACAAAAGCGGCGAAAAAACACTTTCGCTCGACGATGTGTACAGCGGGGTATCGCTTCAGCTTTTTGTGTATCTTTCAAGCTTGTGCGAAAACGGCTACCGCCCCGCGGGGATTTTATATTGCACACTTTCCGACCCTGTTGTAAGCGTTTCTCCGAATGCTTCCGAGGATGAAATATGCGCCCTGCGCGACAAAAAGCTTCGTATGCGCGGCGTTGTTCTCGAGGAATGTGATATGAGCGCCCATATGGGCGGCGACGCGGTAATTTCCACGCACCGCACTATGACGGAACGACAATTTAACAGAATGTTTTCCCATTTGAGAAAAACCGTTGCCGAAACCACCACCGACATATATGCGGGCAAATTTCCGATTTTGTCCGAAAATGACGGCTGTACATACTGTGATTACAAGGCGTTTTGCCGCTTTGGCGATTGCCGAAGCGCACAGCCGCCGAAAAGAGAAAAGCTTTCC
>CAZIQC010000042.1:0-3177 GCA_964541335.1 uncultured Oscillospiraceae bacterium | reverse complement strand
TCTTCTTGACGATGAAGTCGGAAAGGAGGAATGTTAAATGGAATGGACACCGAAACAGCGTGAGGCGATTTTTGCCGCCCCCGCGCAAATTACCGTAAGTGCCGCCGCGGGCAGCGGAAAAACACAGGTACTTACATCGCGCATTACGGAGCGTATCAAAAGCGACACGTCGCCCGTTTCCGTCGACAGACTGCTTATCGTTACGTTTACCAAGGCGGCGGCGGCACAAATGCGCGAACGCATTGCCAAGGCTCTGCGAGCCGCCGCACGCGAAGAGCAATCCGCCGAAAAAGCTCAGCTTCTCAAACGCCAGCTTTCGCTTTTGGGCGGTGCGCAAATAAGCACAATCGACTCTTTTTGCTATGACATTGTGCGCAAAAATTTCTTTGAGGTCGACCTACCCGCCGATATATCCATAGGCGACAGCGGCGAGCTTACTCTTCTTAAGCTTGAGGCATTGGAGGAGACCGTAAACTCCTTTTTCTGTGCGGATTTGCTTTTAAAAGCGGATAACGTAAGCGACGAGGTTCGCGCACAGGCGGTTCCGCTTCAAGAGCTTTTCCCCGAAAGGGCGGATTTGGAGCGTGCCGTTTCGGGCTTTATTCGCCTGACGGACACTTGCTCGAGCGACAAGCGCGACGCCGCCTTTTCCGAAGCGGACGGCTTCGGCGGTGATTACACAAATATGATTTTGGATTTACATAAAAAATCTATGGCAGCCGCCTATCCCGAAAAATGGCTCGACGAAATATGCGCTTGCTACAGCACGGATTTTCCCTACAAGGACACGTTCTTTTACTCCGTTGCATTGCGCACGGTGCGTTCCTGTGCAAAGTCCGCGCTCAAAACTCTTACCGACGCGGCCGCCTTTAGCGCAACTGCCGACATAGGCTATGAAGAATACCTTTACGGCGTATGCGAAAAGCTTTCCGCAATGCTTGACTGCGGCAGTCTTTCCGCACTTCACAATTACTATGTCCGAGAACCGCTTTTCCCTAAATTAAGCGGGAAAAAGCGCGGCTGTGACCCCGACGCCGCCGCCGCGGTAAAGAAAACAATCGACACCGCGCGTAAAACCGTAAAGGACACCTTCGATAAGCTTCTCGCTTTTTCCGAGGATGACTGCACCTCTCTTCGCAATGCGCTGTCCGATACGGTTTTTGCGCTGTGCGCGGCGGTGCGCCTTTGCGATAAGCTTTATTTCGAAAAAATGACGGCACGCAGAATTTTGGACTTTTCCGCCTGTGCACATTTGGCATTGAAGATAATTTCTCCCGACGGTAAAACGCTTTCCCCCGTCGGGCGAGAGCTTCAAGCCCGCTATGATGAAATTTATATCGACGAGCTACAGGATTCCAACGCGCTTCAAGACACGCTTTTTTCGCTTATATCAAACGGGCGCACATTTATGGTGGGCGATGTAAAGCAAAGCATTTACGGCTTCAGAAATGCCGACCCATCGATTTTTATGCAAAAATGCGCAACCTCCCTTGAGGACGAAACCGCCGAAAAAAGGAAAATCGTGCTTTCGAAAAATTTCCGTTCCAGAAACTGCATAATCAACGCCGTAAACAGTACCTTTTTGCCGATAATGAAATCCGAGGTGTGCGGAATTGACTACAACACCGACCAACAGCTTGTGTTCGGCGCGGAATTTTACCCCGAAGCGCAAAACGAAATGCCGTGCGAAATATCGCTTGTTATCGGTGCACAAGACAGCGCCGACGCACACGCAACGGAAGCGCGCTTTGTTGCGGACGAAATTTCACGCCTCGTTTCAAGTGGCTTTACGGTATGGGATAACGACATCGGGCAAATGCGTCCGATACGTTTTTGTGATATTGCCGTGCTTATACGCTCTGCCAACAAGGACGGCGCATTTTACGAAGCCGCCCTTACCGAAAAGCTTATTCCCTGCTATTTTGACGGCGGTGATACCCTGTACGAAACGGACGAAATAGAGCGCGTCATCGAAATTCTCAAGCTGATTGACAATCCCCTTTGCGACATTCCTTTGGCAAGCACGCTCCGCAGTCCGATGTTTATGTTTGACGAAAACGAGCTTTTCAAAATCCGACTTGCCTCGGGCGAAAGCTTCCACAAGTCGTTTTACGGAATTTGTGACGGAAAATACACCGTCGAGCCGACTCTTCAAAAAAAATGTGCCGAATTTTACGGCTTGCTTTCAAGATGGCGGCTTGAATCGCGCTTTTTGAGCATATCCGCCCTTTTGCGCAAAATTTACGACGATACGGGTATTTTTACCGCCGCGCTTTCTTTCCCCGACGGACAAATGCGCCGCGCAAACCTCAATCTTCTGCTCGATAAGGCAGAGGAATTTGAAAAGTCGGGGTGTCGGGGCTTGTTCGGCTTTATAAATTACACGGAAAAGGTAAAAAAAACAAGCGGTGCGACCGCTGAGGCAAAGTATGTAAACGAGCGTATGAACGTTGTTCGCATTATGAGCATACACAAATCAAAGGGGCTTGAATTTCCCGTGGTTTTTCTGTGCGATTGTCAAAAAAGCTTCGTCGCCGCAAAGGGCGGTCCGGGCGGGCTTATTCTTAACAGCCGCGGCATTGCGCTCGATATTGTCGACCCCACGCTTCGCTGTAAATATCCCTCGCCTATGGCAAACACGCTCAAAGCTCTTTTTGCCGAGGAAAACACCGCCGAGGAAATGCGCCTTTTGTACGTTGCGCTTACGCGTGCAAAAGAAAAGCTTTACGCCGTGTGCGGCGTAAAGAGCGAAGATGCCTTTTATTCGGCTTCGTTCGAAAATCTGTCGTCGGTCGGCTATAACGAAATTATGCACGCCGGAAGCTATATGAAAATGCTTGCACTGGCTTTCGGGCACGGGGCGGATAAGCACTGGACGGTAAACAAGGTAACTGCCGCAGAAAGTCCCGCCGAGGAAAAATACGACTCCGCACCCGTTACGGAATTTAAGGCTTCCGAGGCTGTTTGCGCGCTTCTTAATTTTTCATATCCGCACAAATCATCCGTACTTATTCCCACAAAGGCATCCGTCACACAGCTTAAGTCGCTCGATATTGACCTTTCATACGGCGAACAAGAGCCGGTTCGCCTCTTAACGCCCGTCGGTGCGCCGCGCAAAAGCCCCAATAAGCTCCGCCGCGAAAACACTACGCACGGTGCGTTTTACGGAACGGCACA
>CAZIQC010000041.1:0-8081 GCA_964541335.1 uncultured Oscillospiraceae bacterium | reverse complement strand
AAGGCTTGCAAAACAGAGATACCGCGCAAATCATAAGCGGAATGGGAAATGTGCTTGAAGCCGTGAGCACAGCCGAGCACCCCGTGATAAACACCGTGAAAAAAGAGCTTATGTCGCTCGGGGCAATGCACGCCCAAATGAGCGGTAGCGGACCGACGGTGTTCGGTTTGTTCGAAACGGCGGACAAAGCGCGAAACGCAAAAAAAGCGCTGTGGGGAAAATACAAAACCGTATATATTTGCTCGCCCGTATAAAATTTAAGCAAACAGTCAATACTTTACATATTCCCGAATATTCGGAAAATGTGAGGTGTCGGCTTATGAAAAAATTTTGGTTAATCGGTTGCGGCACGGCTGTTGCCGCGTTGATTGTTTTCGGCTTCGGCGTCAGCGTAAATTCCGCGCTTTCGCGCGGGATTGTTCGCTTGCATATTGTCGCAAACAGCGATTCCGACCGCGACCGACTTTTAAAGCTGTATGTACGCGACGAAATTTTGGAAAAAACGCGCGCGGATTTCACAAAAAAAGCCGATGTGGAAAAAAATCTTGCCGCATACAAGGAAATTGCCGAGGCAACGCTTCGGCGTTACGGGTGCGATGACAGTGTGCGCGTTGAATACGGCAGCTTTTCTTTCCCGACGAAGCACTACTCCTCGCTTTCTCTTCCCGCGGGCAATTACGACGCCGTGCGCATAATCCTCGGCAACGGCGAGGGAAAAAACTGGTGGTGCGTGCTTTTCCCGCCGCTTTGCTTTGTGGACGGCACAACCGATGCCGCCGCCACAAAGGAAAAAATGCGCGAAATTTTGAGCGAAAGCGATTATGAGCTTGTCACCGCGCAGGGTGCGGGCGGCAGAGTGCCCGTAAACATAAAATTCAAAATAGCCGAATTTTACGGCAAAATCTGCGGGCGCGACAAGGTGTATGCCGCAAAATAAAAACGAAAGGACAATTTTAATGCGAATGAGAACACGCGGTCATCTTCAAGACCGCATCGAGCTTTGCCGTCCTCTTATGGCGGAAAGCTTTGCCGCTCTTCCCGATACGGGCGGCAAGCCGATACATATTGAAATAGGCTGTGGCAAGGGCGGATTTATTACACAGCTTGCCGCAAAAAACCCGCACATATTCTATGTTGCCGCGGAAAAGGTTTCCAACGTGCTTGTGCTTGCTATGGAAAAAGCAAGGGCGGCGGAGCTTAAAAACCTGTATTTTATGCAGGGAAATTTCGAATTTTTGAGCGAAAGCTTCCCCGATAAGAGCATTGAAAGAATATATCTCAATTTCAGCGACCCGTGGCCCAAAAAGGGCTACGCCAAAAGGCGGCTCACGCACGGGGGCTTTCTTTCGATATACAGGCGCATTTTAAAGGACAACGGCGAAATATTTTTCAAAACCGACAACCGCCCTCTTTTCGACTTTTCGCTTGAAAGTTTCCCCGAAAACGGCTTTTCGCTTTCAAACGTTACCTTTGATTTGCACAAGGATAACCCCACCGACAACATTATGACCGAATACGAAACGCTTTTTTCGGAACGCGGCATACCCATATGCCGCCTTGAAGCGGTTAAGGGCATTATCGGCAAAGAATAATTCGGCACAAAATCGCGATTGGGTCGGCAAGCCCTTGGCGATATACTCGCTTCGCTCGCGCCGTAAGGCACATATCGCATTGCAATGCAATATATCGCTGCCCGACGGCATATCGCAAATTTCGCCGGGAATTTATATCGCTGATTTCAAGCTCTGCTTGAAATCATTATACCACACAATTACCACGGTTTCAATCCTTATTTGAGGAGGTTTTTCGTTTGTTCAAGTTTGTACATTGCGGCGATTTTCACATCGGCGCGCCGATAGGCGGACTGCCCGCGCAAAAAAGAGCAATTCGCCGTGCGGAAATTAACGCCGCGCTTATGCGAACCGTTGAATTTTGCAACGAAAACGCCGTCAACGCGCTTTTAATCTGCGGCGATTTGTTCGACTCGCCCACGCCAAAAAAAAGCGACGTGAACGCCGTGCGTGCGGCGTTTGCCGCGCTAAACGACACCCGGGTTTACATAATCGCGGGAAATCACGACCGAATTGTGCCCGACGGGATATATTCCTCGGGTGCTTTAATCGGGGAAAACATACATCTTTTTCCGCCCGAGGGGGCTGTTTTTGCGCACAACGGCGCAAACGTTTGCTTTTACGGCGCGTCGTATGCCTCGTCGTGCGCACCGCGCGGCTTAACGCTTCCCCCGCCGAAAAAGGGCGCATACAACATTGCCCTGCTTCACGGCGATTTGTCCGACAGCGGCGACTACGCCACCTTTTCAAGGGCAACCGTTGCCGACAGCGGCTATTCCTACATTGCGCTGGGGCACATACACGCGGGCGAGCTTTTCTCCTGCGGCGATGTGCCGTGCGGCTATTGCGGCACACCCGAGCCGCACGGCTTCGATGACGACGGGCAAACGGGGATTATTCTTTGTACGCTTGAAAACGACGGCGTAAAAGCCGAGCATATTCCCCTTTCGAAAAGGCACTGCGTGCACCTTGATTTCGACATATCCGCCGCAGCTTCTTCGGAGGACATTGTTTCGGGTCTGCGCAAAATGCTGCTTGCCGAAAATCTGTACCGAATTTCTCTGTGCGGCACGGCGCGTCCGTTTGAAATTTCTTTACCGTATATTTTGCAAAGCGTCGAGGATTGCGCCTTTTTCGTTTCGTTAAAGGATTGCACCGTGCCCGATTACAAGCTCTGCGACATAATGGAAGAGCCGGGACTTCGCGGGGCGTTTTTGCGGCGGCTTAAGGAAGCCGCCCCGAGCGACGACATTTTCGAAAGAGCCGCTCGTATGGGGCTGTGCGCGCTTGACGGGCGAGACGATTTACTGAGGTGCGAATTATGATTATCACAAGGCTTAATATTATTTCATTCGGTAAATTTTCCGATACGGTTTTCGACCTTTCGGCGGGATTTAACATTTTTTTCGGCAACAACGAGGCGGGCAAAACCACCGTGGCGGATTTTATACGTGCAATGCTTTACGGCTTCGGCGACAAGCGGGGCACGGGACTTTCCCTGCGCGAAAAATATATCCCGTGGAACGGCGTGTGTATGGAGGGTTCGCTCACGCTTGAAGCGGACGACGGGAAAAGGTATACGATTTATCGCAAAAGCGGCGAAAGCAAAAAATACGACGTTTTGAAAATATACAACGAGCTTTCCGAGGAAATAAAGTGCTCCGTGGCGGACATATTCCCCGTGCCCGAGGCTATGTTTTTTAAAGCCCTGTGTATTCGTCAAAATATGCTTTCCGTCGACGCACCCGACGCCGCCCTCATACAAAAACTTTCCAAGCTTTCCGAAAACGGCGACGAGGAGCTGAGTGCGGAAAAAGCAACCGCGCTTTTAAAAAGCTTTCGTTCGGATATTAAGGCGACGCGCGGTCGTCGCGGAAAGCTTTACGAAATTGAGGACGAAATTGCCCGCATAAACGCCGCCGCCGAAAAAGGGCGTGCCCTAAAGGCGGCACTTTATTCCGCGCAAAAAAACGCCGCCCTTGCACAGGCGGCATACGAAAGCGCACTATCCGACGAAAAGGAGCCTGACACCTCCGCGAGTGTTGAACGTGCCCGCATTGAGGGCATTCTCGAAGAAAAGCGCAAAATGCTGTCCGCGGCACAGTCACTTCCCGAGGCTTCGCCGACTTCCCGCGAAAAAAAGCACCTCGGCTTGTACGCCGTCGTGGCTGTGCTTCTTACGGCGGCACTTATCATTTCTTTTGTAAATTCGGCGGCGGCATTGTGCGTGCCGCTTGCACTGGTGGGTGCGGGGCTTTTGCTGTATTGGCGGCGCAGGCACGCCGTATATTTGCGGGCAATGCGCGAAAAAGAAGAAAAAGCGGCGGCGCACACCGCCTATATACATAAATTAACGGGCGAAATATCCGCCCTTGAGGACGAATGCCGCGCTCTGGCACAAAAAACACAGGAGGATAACTCCCGCGCGCGCGAATATGCACGTCGTCTTGAAGAAAAGCGCGCCGCCGCCGCCGCCGCGCAAACCGAGCTGCGCCTTGCCGAGGAGCGCGCCGAGGGCGCAACCGAAGACTCGCCCGACAATCTGTACGAAAAACGTACGGAGCTTCTTTTCGAGCTTAATTGCGCCGAGCTTGCCGAAAACGCCCTGCAAGCGGCATTTGACGATATGCGGCGAAATTTCACCCCGGGGCTTAACCGCCGCGCGTCGGAATATTTTTCGGTCGTTACCGGGGGGAAATACCCGTCGCTTTCGGTGGACAGGGCATTTAATCTTTCCGTAAGCGACGGTGTTGTGCGCAGTGCCGAAGCATTTTCCGGCGGAACGGTAGACCAAATGTATTTTTCGCTGAGAACGGCTCTTTCCGATATGCTGTTTGAGAACACGCGCATATTCGTTATTTTGGATCAGCCGTTTTTTCAATACGACGACGAGCGCCGTGCGGCGGCATTGTCTGCCTTGCAAGCGCTTTCCGCAAGCAGGCAAATACTTCTTTTTTCGTGCGATTCGCGCGAGCTTTGCGTTAAAAATGCAAATATTTTAAAATTATGATAAACAGAATTGTTGACATATTCCCCTCTCTTGGGGTATACTATGTAATATACGGGGAGGTTTTTGCCTCCGCAAATTGTTAGGGGGTAATGTTTATGGCTATAAAGACTGAAAACGCAAACGGCGGCATTGTTATATCAAACAATGTTATTGCCTCTGCCGCGGGTATCATTGCGACAAGCTGCTACGGAGTTGTCGGAATGGCGGTACGCAACACAAAGGACGGTATAGTAAGCCTTCTCAAGCCTTCAAACCTTGCAAAGGGAATAAAAGTTTCCGTGGAGGATAACGAGGTTTCCGTGGATATGTTTATCGTTGTTCAATACGGGGTAAACATCAACGCAATATGCGAAAGCATTATGCACAGCGTAAAATACCGCCTGTCGGAAATTTTGGGCGTGCAGATTAAAGCCGTAAACATTTTCGTTGAAAGTATAAGAGTTACGAACGCGTAACATATCGGAGGCATTACAATGACAAAAAATATAAACGCCGCGCTTTTTGCGCAGATGATTATTTCCGGTGCGAACAATCTTTGCAACAATCGCGAAATTGTCGATTCACTGAATGTTTTTCCCGTGCCGGACGGCGACACCGGCACCAATATGTCGATGACGTTTATCAACGCCGCACGCGCCGCACAGGACGCGGGCGCGGGCGGCGCGTGCGAAATAGCACAGCTTGCCGCCAAGGCAACGCTTCGCGGGGCGCGCGGTAATTCGGGCGTTATTCTGTCGCAGATTTTCCGCGGTATTTCCAAAGCTCTCGGCGATAAAAAGGAGCTTGGCGCACAGGAGGTGCGCCTTTGCCTGCGCGGCGCGTGCGACACCGCCTACCGTGCCGTTATGAAGCCCACGGAGGGCACCATTCTCACAGTTATTCGTGCCGTGGCGGACGGGGCGGAGAACTCTTCCGCGGAAACGGCGGCCTCAGTTTTTGCCGACGCCGTAAAAAACGGCAACGCCGTTCTTTTACAAACACGCGATATGTTGCCCCAGCTTAAGCAGGCGGGCGTGGTTGACGCGGGCGGGCAAGGGCTTATGTTTATTTTCGACGGATTTTTGGCGGCAATCAACGGAAAGCCCGTTGCCGCGCTTGACGGTACCGCGCAAATCGCCTCCTCGGGCACGGCAAGCGCGCAAAGTACGATTAAAACCGAGGATATAAAGTTTGCCTACTGCACGGAGTTTATAATAAACAAATACAATGCCGCCGCTTCCGCCGCAAAAATGCGCAGTGCGATAGAGTCCAAGGGCGACTGTATGCTCGTTATAGACGAAGACGATATCGTCAAGGTGCACATTCACACCAATCACCCCGGGTTTGTTTTGGAGCAGGCCGTAAAGCTTGGCGAGCTTGTGAATATTAAAATAGAAAATATGAAAGAACAGCACACCGCTCTTTCCGGCGGCGCGGAAGACAAGGCGGCGCAAAAAAGCAAAAAGCCCGTAAGCATTGTTTCCGTGGCAAACGGCGCGGGGCTTGAAAAAACCTTCCGCGAGCTGGGGGTTGACGTTATCGTAAACGGCGGACAAACAATGAACCCGAGCACCGACGATATTTTAAGCGCGATAGAGCAAAGCGGCGGCGAAACGGTTATCGTGCTTCCGAACAACAAAAATATTATTCTTGCGGCTCAACAGGCGGCGAAGCTTGCCTCCTGCCGCACGGAGGTTCTCGAAACGAAAACCGTGCCGCAGGGGATTGCCGCAATGATGGCTTTCTCGCCCGCGGCGGAAACGGATAAAAACATTTCTCAAATGAAAAGGGCCGCCGCCAAGGTGGAAAGCGGCAGCGTTACGCACGCCGTAAAGGACACCGAGCTTGACGGCAAAAAGATAAAAGAGGGAGATTATATAGGCGTTTGCAAAGGAGCAATCGCCGCAGTAAGCAAGGAATTGACCGCGTGTGTGCTCGATACGTTAAACTCCGTTGCCGATGAAGACAGCGAAATAATTACTCTTTATTACGGCGAGGATATAACCGAGGACGCGGCACAAAAAACGGCCGCCGCCGCCGAGGCCGCATTCCCCGATGCGGACGTTTGCCTTGTAAACGGCGGACAAAGCGTGTATTACTATATTATTTCCGCGGAATAGAGCTGTGATTATGAATCCTTACAATACAAGTGTAACGGCAATAAAAGGAATAGGTGACGCCAAGGCGAAGCTTTTGCTTCGCCTTGGTGTTTCCACCGTGTGGGACTTGCTGACGCATTTCCCCGCACGCATTGAGGACAGAACGCTTTTTCGCACCGTATTTTCGGCAGACGGCACTGCCCCGTGCTGTATACGGGCGCGCGTGGTAAAAGCCCCCACCGAAAACCGCGTGCGCAAAAACCTTGTTTACTGCAAGGTAATTGCGGCGGACGAAACGGGCACGATTACCTGCACGTTTTTTAACAATCGCTACATTCCCTCTCTTTTAAAGGTGGGCGAAGAATACGTTTTTTACGGCACGGTAAAATGCTTCGGCAACAAAAAGGAGATGACCTCTCCCGAGTTTGAAAAAGCAAGCGACGATATGCTCTGCGGGAAAATCGTTCCCGTTTATCCGCTTACGGGCGGCTTAACGCAAAGCTTTATGCGCCGCTCAATCAAAGAGGCACTGCGGCTTTCCCTTGATTGTCTTATCGAAACGCTCCCCGCCGAAATTATGCGCCGCCACACGCTTTGCCAAATAGGCTATGCCGTTCAAAACATACATTTCCCGTCCGATCGGTACGCGTGCGAAGCCGCAAAGCGGCGGCTTGTTTTCGAGGAATTTTTTATATTGCAAACGGCTCTCTCATACTCAAAAAAGCACAATGCCGCAAGCCGCGGTATACGCTTTAAAACGGTTGACACCGCCCCCTTTGAGGCAACACTCGGCTTTACGCTTACCGCCGCGCAAAAAAAGGTTCTGTGCGAAATATGCGCCGACCTTTCGAGCGGGCAATCAATGAACCGCCTTATCCAGGGCGATGTCGGCAGCGGCAAAACGGCTGTTGCCGCCGCCGCGTTGTATCTGTGCGCGGTAAACGAACATCAAGCGGCGATGATGGCGCCCACGGAGGTTTTGGCACAGCAGCATTTTTCCGAGCTTTCTCCCCTGTTTGAAAAGCTTGGGTTGAAGTGTGTGCTCCTGTGCGGAAGCACCCCCGCGGCAAAAAAGCGCGAATACCGCGCCCGCCTTAAGGACGGCTCGGCGCAAATCGCTTTCGGCACACACGCGCTCATTACAAAGGACGTGGCATTTAAAGACCTTGCTCTCGCCGTTACCGACGAACAGCACCGCTTCGGCGTAAAGCAACGCACCGCGCTTTCCGAAAAGGGTGCGTGCGCGCACACGCTTGTTATGACGGCAACGCCCATTCCGCGCAGTCTTGCGCTTGTTATGTACGGCGATACCGATATTTCGGTGATTGACACCCTGCCCCCCGGCAGACAAAAAATCGACACATTTTGCGTCGGCGAAAATATGCGCGAGCGCATATACGCCTTTATCAAAAAGCAAATCTC
>CAZIQC010000040.1:0-8101 GCA_964541335.1 uncultured Oscillospiraceae bacterium | reverse complement strand
ATTAAGGTGAACCCCGCCGCCTATAGAGGCGGGGGACATCTTAATTTAGTTATAATACGAAAGAGTGGGTCACAACCCACTCTCACACTACCTTATGTATTATACCACCGCTTATTATATAATGCAAGCTTTTTTTACGCATTATGTATAAAAAGTTAAAATTTGCCCCGAACAAACGGCTTTTCGAGCAATCGCTTAAGAGCGATAAACGCGCCCTCGCCGCCCTTGTGTATGGGCTTGGTTAAAATTGCGACGCACCCCGCGCGCTTCGCACCCCACACATCCGTAAAAACCTGATCGCCGACGGCGGCCGTTTCGTTTTTTTTCAGGCGCATACATTCGGTTGCTTTTTCATAACCGTATTTTTTCGGCTTGAGCGCGTCGTGCACGAAAAGCTCCACGCCTATTTTTTTGCAAAAAGCCTCCACGCGGTCTTTGGAATTGTTCGACACGACGCACAGGCGTATTCCCGCGTTTTCAAGCGTGCGCAGGTGGTGCAGCACGGCATCGCTCGGGATGGGATTGTTGTGTGCCGTAAGCGTGTTGTCAATATCCAAAATAAGCCCGCGCACGCCCCGCGCGCACAAAAGCTCGGGTGTGACGGAAAGTATTCCGTCGGTATATATATCCGCGATAAAATTTTTCATAAGCTTGCCGCCTTTCCGTTTTGCACGGCTTTTCGCCAATAAAACAGGTATTGCTGTGCAAAGCCGCTGTATTCGCCGAAGCACGCTTCTCCGTCGGATTTTGCGTTGTTTGAGCCGAAAAACTCCGCCATTGTGCGTTTTATCCACACGTCGGACGGGAAGAGGTCGTACTTGCCCAAGGAAAAAAGCAAAATGCAATCACACACCTTATCGCCTATGCCGCGCACGCGCAAAAGCCGCTCGCGTGCAAGAGCCGTCGGAAGAGCCTCCAGCTCTTCGCCGCTTAAAAGCCCCATTGCCATACTTTGCGCCGCGCCGTAAAGATACGGCGCTCTGTAGCCCACGCCCATCTCCGCAAATTCCCGCTCGGATATTTTCGAGAGGGCTTGCACCGTGGGGAAGGCGTAAAGCGTTTTGCCGCGGAGGGTCGTTTGCTCGCCGTAACGCTCGCAAAGCCGCCGCACACAGGTTTTAATGCGCGGAATACTGCTTCGCTGAGATATTATAAAAGAAACAACCGCTTCGTGAAACTCCTGCCGCAGAATACGTATGCCGCCGCCGTGGGCGACGGCTTCTTTCATAACGGGATTTATGCTTACGGCGCGCTTGATTTTTTTGTAGTCGCGGTCGCAATCGAGATATTTTTTCCAAAAGGCGTTAAAATCCGCGGTCGACGCACCCTCTATCCGAACGGAGGAGCCGTTTGCGCTTATGCTTGCGGCGCGCCCGCCCGCAACCCCGAGATAGCTCCCGTCGGGCGTGCGCTCCCAGCGAAAGCATTGCCCGCACTCGAAGGTGTGCTCGGGCGAAAAATCTTCAAGCACGAATTCCATTTCAACACTCCTATTCGCAACAAATCGCGCCGTCTTTCATTTTAACGTATACGGTTTCTTTTTTTATTCCGCGAATAACGATTTCCGCCACGGCATCCTCTATCTCGCGGGATATAATGCGGCGAAGCGGTCGTGCGCCGAGGTGCTCGCGCATTGCCTTTTGCACAATATATTCTTTGACGGCATCTTCAAGCACCGCTTTCATTCCTTTTTCGGAAAGCATTTCGTTTAAGTCGGAAAGCATAATATCGAGTATTTGCGCAAGCTGTTTTTGCGACAATTCGTCAAAAACGGCGATTTCGTCAATTCGGTTTAAAAATTCCGGCTTTAAAACGGCTTTTAAAGCGCGCATAACCTTGTCGCGATTTTGCGCGGCGGCATTTTCCGTAAAGCCTATCGAGCCGCCCTTCCAATCGCTTCCGGCGTTGCTCGTCATAACTATTACCGTATTTTCGAAGCTGACGGTTTTCCCCTGCGAGTCGGTGACGCGTCCGTCGTCGAGAATTTGCAGCATTATGTTGAGTACATCGGGGTGTGCCTTTTCTATTTCGTCGAAAAGGATTACGCAATACGGCTTGCGCCTTACCTTTTCGGTAAGCTGTCCGGCATCGTCATAGCCGACATATCCCGGAGGCGAGCCGATAAGCTTTGCCACGGAGTGCTTTTCCATATATTCCGTCATATCCACGCGAATGAGCGCGTCCTCGGTGTCAAACAGCTCGGCCGCAAGCCGCTTGACAAGCTCCGTTTTTCCGACACCCGTGGGACCTACGAAAATAAAGCTTGCGGGTCGCCGCTTTTTGGAAAGTGCCGCGCGGCTTCGCCTTATTGCGCGGCTGACCGCGCTTACGGCATCATCTTGCCCGATAATGCGGCGGTGCAGTCTTTCCTCCAGGTTCAAAAGGCGCATTGTTTCCTCCTCGGTGATTTTGCTTACGGGGATTTTCGTCCACGCTTCGACAACGCGCGCAATGTCGTTTACGGTAAGCGGCACGTCGGCAAGCTGATTTTCAAGATTTTTCACGCTTTCTTCCGCAGAGCACACGCTTGTTTTCAAATCGGCTATTTTTTTGTAATCGTCCTCGGTGGGTTGCTCGGGCTTTTCGCTCTCCGCCTCTTCAAGGCGCAGCTTCGTGTTCGCAAGAGTGCGTTTCGCACGGGAAAGCTGTGTTAAAACGGCGTTTTTCAGGTTGGCGGTGCTTCCCGCTTCGTCGATAAGGTCAATTGCTTTGTCGGGCAAAAATCTGTCATTTATATATCTTACGGACAGCACCGCCGCGCTTTGAAGCACATCGTCCGAAATTGTTACCCTGTGAAACTTTTCGTAGTACGGCTTAATTCCGCGAAGAATTTCCACCGTTTCTTCAACGGTGGGCTCCTCCACCGTAATCGTTTGAAAGCGGCGTTCGAGGGCGGCATCCTTTTCAATGTATTTTCGGTATTCTTTGAGCGTGGTTGCGCCTATAACCTGTATTTCCCCGCGTGCGAGAGCGGGCTTTAATATATTCGCGGCGGACATTGCCCCCTCGGCGTCTCCCGCGCCGACGATATTGTGCAACTCGTCTATCACAAGGATAATGTTTCCGAGGCTTTTCGTTTCCTCCACTATTCCTTTGAGCCGCGCCTCAAACTGCCCGCGGTACTGCGTGCCGGCGACGATAGCCGTAAAATCGAGAAGGTATACCTCCTTGTCGATAAGCTTTTCGGGTACGTTTCCCGTTGCTATTCTTTCGGCAAAGCCCTCCACCACGGCGGTTTTCCCGACGCCCGGCTCGCCGAGCAGGGCGGGGTTGTTTTTCGTGCGGCGGTTTAAAATTTGCACAAGGCGCGCAATTTCCGCCTCGCGCCCGATTACGGCATCCACCTCGCCGCGGCGCGCCTTTTCCGTAAGATTTACGCCGTAGGTGTCGAGTAGCCTGCGCTTTTTGGGCGCTTCTTTCTTTTGCGCCTTTTTTTCGCGGGGCTTTTCGCCGTCTTCGTTCCTTTTTTCGCCGGGAGCGCCGAATATGTTTGACAGCAGGCTGCTTATCGCACTCGGCGCGGGCGGCATTTCACCGTCCGTGTCCGCGTCCGACAGCTCCGCAAGCTGTTCTTCGATATTTTCCATATCTCCGAAATCCATTCCGCCCGCCATTTGTTGCAGGGTGTTTATTCCCAGCTCGCGCGCGCAGGGCATACACAGCCCCTCGTTTACGGACTTTCCGTTTTCTATTCTTGTTACAAATATTACGGCAACGTTTTCGTTGCATCGTGAGCAAAGCATAAGTATCTCCATTCCGCCGAAAGGCACGGTTTGTATTTTCGCCCGCGCACCGCGGCGCGAACGTCTCATATCATTCTATCACAAAAAAAGCAGAATTTCAACCCAAACCGCGCAAAATTAACATTTTGGCAAAATTGAGATTATTTTGTGCGGACTTTTGTAAGCTTATACCAAATATGGTGGTTTTTTAAGCAATTTTTAAGACATTTTTGTAAAAATTATATTGCGCTTGATATAAAAATATGTTATTATTGCTTTATACAGGAAGGAGGAGATGGAAATTATGAAAAAATTTCTGTCTGTAATTATTACCATCAGCTTGATTTTGGGGTGCGTGCCGCTCAGCTTTGCCGCCGCATTTCCCGATGTGCTGTCGCCCGACCACGACTGGGCGTCCGCGCAGATTACGGAAATGACGAGCCTCGGCATTATAAAGGGCTATACCGACGGCACCTTTAAGCCCGACAAGTCCGTATCGAAAATTGAGGCATTGCTTCTGTTTTCGCGTGTGGCGGGCTATACGGATAAAAACAACGAAAAAATAATCGACTTTGCCTACGAAAAGTATTCGTCAATGCTCGGCGAGCTTGACCTCGGCGGGTATGACGATTACAAAAAGGAAATCGCGTTTTTGCTTTACAAGGGCATTGCGGACGATACGACCATTGTCGACTTTTTGGATGACGACGCTTATTCCGACGAATTTTTGCGTAAGGACGCGGCTATGCTTATGGCAAATTTAACCGACGCAAAAATTCAAAACGCGAGTGCGTCCTCGCTTGATTTTGACGACGCGTCTTCAATCCCGACCGAATATCTCGGTTATATAAGCTATGTGGTAAACCAAGGCTTGATGAACGGCGTGCAAAATTCCGACGGAAGCGTTGTGTTCGATGCGGACAAGCCGCTCAGCCGTGCACAGGTGTGCGTGCTTTTGTACAGAATTATCGACAAGCTCAACATTTCCGCTGAGGCGGGCGTGTGCGACAAGGCAAACACGGATAACGGCACACTTGAGTTTACCTCTGCCGACGGAGAAGCCAAGAGCTACATTATCGGCGACGATGTAAAAATCATCATAAACGGTGCCGAAGGCTCGCTCGGGGATGTATACGCAAGCTCGGATATTGTTGTTGTTCGCCACGGGAAAACCATCTACTCGGTTGACGCAATAAACCCCGACTATAATCTTACGGTAAAGGGAACGGTTGTTTCCACGGTATCGAGCAAAACATATTCGCGAGTAACCGTTAAGGACGAGATAACGGGCAAGAGCACGGCATATTTCGCAACGGGGTCTTCCTTTAAAGTAACGACCGACGGCGTTGCCGACACCTTCGGTTCGATAAAAACAAACGACTATGTTGTTGTAAAGCTTCTCGGAAGCGAGATAGTTTCCATCGACCGCCAAACAAGCGAGGCTACGGTGCAGGGCGTGGTAAAGAGCATTTCGCTCACATCTCCCATTGAGCTTACCGTAACCACCAAGGACGAAACCACGCAAAAAGAAACCGATTCCGTATACACCGTGTCCGACAGCCCCACAATTCGGCGCGACGGCAGTGCGGTAAGCCTGCGCGAAATTCTTACGGGTGATAAGGTAGTGCTTACGATAAAGCGCGGCGATATTGCCAAAATCATCGCAACAAGCGTGGCGGGCAGTGTAACGGGCAGTGTAAAATCGCTCACGATAGCGTCGCAGTCGTCAATCACCGTTATGACCGACGGCGCGGAAAAAACCTATGACATAAAGCTTGACGCAAGCTTTGTTGTAGGCGGTAAGGAGGCAACCGTTTACGACCTTCGCTTGGGTAATGTTGTTTCGCTTACGCTTTCGGGAAATACCGTAACAAAAATTGAGCAAACCTCTTCCTCCGCGGCAACCACCAAGAGCGGCGTTGTGGATACGGTAAGCACCGCATACGGATATATCAACATTATTTCGGGAAGCACCACGGAGCAAATTTTCGGCGACAAGGCGGGCTCAACGCTTAATGTTAAGATTATCAACGGCGAAACGGGCAAGGAGCTGTACTTTAAGGATATAAAAGAGGGCGACTATATAATCGCCACGGGTTCTTATTCAAACGGTGCGTTCATCGCAAAAACAATTGTTGTAACTCCGGCGGAATAATCGCCTGTGAAAATCGGAGGCAGAAAAGAAATTTTCGCCTCCGGTTTTTTCCGTCGATTTTTTGTCGAAAAAAGTATATCCTTGACATAACTTTATTTTTGTTTTAAAATAATGCTATCGATAAAGAAACGGGGTAATTTGATTGAGATACACAACTGCGCTTAAATTAAAAAATTTTCAGCGTATATTGCTTTTTTTGCTGTGCGATGTTTTTGTAATTATGCTGTCCGTTCAACTCAGTGCGGTTATTTGCGGAAACGACCTCTCCGTGTTCGGAATAAAGCTTATTGCAAACGGCTGTCGGGAGCACATCATTCTTCTTCTTGCGGTTTGCTCCGTTCTCGGGCTTACGGGAAACTATGCCGTAAGTTGGCAGTATTCAAGCTATAAAGACTTTTTCAGGCTGTATTTTGCCGCCACACTCGGCTGTGCCTTTTCGTACAAGCTTTCTCGCGTGCTTGTTTTGAACGAAACGCTGTTTCCGTTCAATCAATACGTATTGATATGGATTTTGTGTCTTATGGGCGTAACGGTTGTTCGTTTTTGCGCGATTATGGTGCGTGCGCTGTCATCAAACTTAAAAAACGGTCGCCGTGCGAAAAACAAGCACAAGGTGCTTATAGTCGGCGGCGGCGATACCGGCTCGGCACTTATAAAAAGTATGCAGCACGAGGGCAGTATGCTTCCCGTTGCCGTAATCGACGACGACGCGGCAAAGCACGGCATACGCATATGCGGCGTTCCGGTTTTGGGAAACAGAAACGCTGTTTCGCGTGTGGTAAAGGAATATCACATTGAAGAGATAATAATAGCAATTCCGTCCGAGGAAGAGGCAAATATCCAAAAGCTTGCAAGCATATGCCATGCCACGGGGGCAAAGGTTTCCTCCGTTCCGTCAATGTTTGAGCTGGCAAGCGGCAGGCTAAGCATAAACCAGCTTCGCGAGGTAACGCCGCAAGAACTCTTGGGAAGAAAAGAGCAAATTATCGACAACGATGAAATTTTCGAATATATCGAAGAAAAAAACGTACTTGTAACGGGTGGCGGCGGCAGTATAGGAAGCGAGCTGTGCCGCCAAATAGCCCGTTTTAATCCGCGCAAGCTGATTGTTTTCGATATTTACGAGAACAACGCATATGAATTGCAGCTTGAGCTGAGGAAAAAATACCCCGAGCTTAAGCTCGAGGTTCTTATCGGCTCCGTGCGCGACAGAAAGCGCTTGGCGGAGGTGTTTGCCGAATATAAGCCGAACGTTGTTTTTCACGCGGCGGCGCACAAGCACGTGCCGCTTATGGAGGACAGCCCGAACGAGGCAATTAAAAACAACGTGTACGGCACGTATAACGTGGCTTCAATGTGCGAAAGCTTTAATGCGGAGCGCTTTGTGCTTATATCAACCGACAAGGCGGTAAATCCCACAAATATTATGGGAGCAAGCAAGCGCATTGCGGAAATGGTTGTGCAAAGCTTCAGCCGCCGCGCGACTTCTCAAAAGAAGAAAACGGTGTTTGCCGCCGTGCGCTTCGGCAATGTGCTCGGCAGTAACGGAAGCGTTATCCCGATTTTCAAAAAGCAAATCAAGGAGGGCGGTCCCGTAACGATTACCCACCCCGATATTAACCGATTTTTTATGACAATTCCCGAGGCGGCACAGCTTGTAATGCAGGCGGGCGCACTGGCAAGCGGCGGCGAAATATTTATTTTGGATATGGGCAAGCCCGTTAAAATAGTGGACCTTGCGCGTAATCTTATAGAGCTGAGCGGGCTTGTGCCCGATGTGGACATAAAAATAGAATATACGGGACTGCGCCCCGGCGAAAAAATGTATGAAGAGCTTCTCTTGGACAAACAGCGGCAGTCTGCCACCAAGCACGACAGAATATTTATCGAGCCGCCCTGCGGCAACGGCGCTTCGCTTCTTGCGGAAATAGGCGCACTGCGCGACCGACTTTCGTGCGATATTCCGATTTACGACGAGATGACGAGGTGGTTTAAGCAAACCTTTGACATCGGCTGAAAAGTCGGAGAAAAGATAAAAAAGGGAACGGCATTTTCTAAACGAAAATGCCGTTCTTTTGTGAAATTCTTTTTATATATCGTTTTTCTTGGCGGTGTTAATGGAAGAAATTAAAACTCTTTTTATTTCAAGGCAATCCTTAAGCAAAGAATCACCGTCATCACGCGTCAACAGCTCTGCTTTAACAAGTAATCTCAGCCAATATTC
>CAZIQC010000039.1:0-8197 GCA_964541335.1 uncultured Oscillospiraceae bacterium | reverse complement strand
CGGCGAATATACCGAAAGCGACGACGCGCTTACGCGCCTGGGGTGCAAAAAATACAACGGCGTTGTCACAAGCACGTACGATACGCAAACGGGCGGCACGCTTACGGAAGATATGGTGGAAATTTCCGGAAAGCGGTATAACACCGTTTATTATGTAAACGGCGAACTTTTGGGCGCAAACGTTGTGTTTTACACCACGTATATCAACGGCGAAGATACCGTGTGCCTTGTGTACGAAAAATATAAGGGAACAACGCTTGAGGTAAACGCGCGCGACATTCTCGACGGAACAACGCTTACCGAGTTTTTGTACCGAGATAACGGCAAGCGCCGCAGCGAAACACTGGCGGGCGGCTCTCTCAAGGCGATATACAACGGAAAATCCGTGGGCACGCTTTATATGACGGACGGTATTTTAAAACCGAAAAGCGGAAAGGTGCTGCTTCGTGACAGCGACGCGGACGGTATCTACGACATTGCCGTGATTACCGAGTATACAACGCTTGTTGCGGCGGCGGTTTCCGAAAACAATATATACGACAAATACGGAAACAACATAAGCATAGACATAAAGGAAGAGCAGATAAAGGTTTATCTTTACGGAAAGGAGGCGGCACTCTCCGACATTGAGGAGGGGGATATTCTTTCCGTGCAAAAAAGCATTGACGGCGAAAAAGTGGTTGTAAATATCTCGCGCGACAGCTTCTCCGGCAAGATTGTAACCCGTGACGACGAAAACGAAACCTACGGAATAATGGTGGACACCGAAGATACGGAATACTACCTTGCGCCCGAGTATATAAAGGCGATTGCCGAAAGAAAAGGCGGCGCAACGGAGCTTGAGCTTGGCGACAGCGGAGTTTTTTATACGAATATCGAGGGCGAAATCGCCTACAGTCGCCTTACCGAGCGCAGTGACAACGCCGCCTACGGATATTTGCTCGACGCGGCGGAAAATTCGGGCATAAGCGGAAGCATAAGCTTTAAAATACTTACTCTTAACAATAAATTCACCGTTTTCAACACGCGCAAAAACGATAAGGTGAAATTCGGCAGAATTGTGGGCAACGATTACGTGTGCTCAAGCGTAAGTCCGAGCGATATTGTAAATTACGTCGGCTATTGGGCGGAGGGAACGTACGTATTCGACAAGCAGATTTGCTCCTACAAGCTTGACGAAGACGGATACGTTACCGAGTTTTATTTGGCGGACACCCGCGGGCACAACACAAAATATCTTTCGCGCAATTTTGCACCGCGCGCAATGAACTACACCACACGGCTTCTCAATCAAACATATATAGTGGATGAAGACACCGCGGTATTCTACATTCCCAATTCGGGGCAGTATGAGGATATTATGGCGGCGGGCAAATACAACAAGTTTTTGTCGACGGGAAGAGTAAACGTAACGCTTTACGACATTGAGGACAGCCACGTGGGCGCACTGGTTTATCTTCCGCTTTCGATAGAGCGCTACGATAACGGTTTGGGCGAGTACGAAACCGTTATCGACAACGTAAATTCGCCCGTGCTTTACATTCAAAGGGCAAATTACGTTACCGCGGAGGACGGAAACAGCTACTTAAATCTTACCGGCATTGAGGACGGAGAAACCGTAAACATCAAGGTTGCCGACGACCTCAGCGGCATTTCCGACGACAGATCCAACCTTAAGGCGGGCGTTGCCATTCAGTACGAAATGAACGACCTTACACGCGGGCGTGCGCTTACCTCCGATGACGAGGAGCTTTTGATAGTGTTTAAGGTTGTGCACGACTTTACCGACACCGGGAACACACTTAACACAATGACCTACAACTACAGCACGAGCTATCTTTCCAAGCCCGAAATTTCGGTTATGTATACCACGCTTGCGGCGGTGTATCCGTCCTTTGTGCAAACGGCGATAGATGACAAGGTTGCGCCGCTTTCGGGCGGAACGGTGTATATGCGCTACAACCCCTCCGCAAAGGAAAAGTTCGAGCTTATATCGCCGCTCGAGATTTCCGTCGGGCAAAAGACCGTTATACGACAAAGATACTTAAACACCCGCGAAATTGTAGTGGTTGAAGATTAAGGGGGCTGAAATATGCTGAGAATTTTGAAAAAGGCCTTGCCGCTTGTCACGGCACTTGCGCTGCTTTCGGCGCAGACTTGTGTGTTCGGCGCGGAAAAAACGCCCGCCGACATAAAGCGGGAGCTTGCGTTTTCCGCACTGACCGAACAGCCCATTGACGAGGTTACGAAAAATTTCAATTTGCCGAGTGTGTACGAGGGCGCGTTTATCCTGTGGGAGTCGGACAATGAAAACGTGCTTTGTATCGACGGCGGGAGCAGTACTCTCACCGCAAGAGTTATCCGCCCGCCGTTCGGCGAGGGATATTGCGCCGTAACGCTGACGGCATATATATCAAAGGACGATGATATGGAGGAAAAGAGCTTTCTTTTGCGCGTAAAGGAACAGGATATAGGCTTTAAATATTCAAAGTCGATTACCGACGCATATCGGCTTTTCGAAATGGATTTTTTGGCAAAGCAGGACTTGCAAACGGTGAAAAGCGATCTTATTCTTCCAAAAAGCGATGCCTACGGCAACATAACCCTTTCCTACATATCGGATAACCCCGCGGTTTTAACAAATGACGGAAAAATAACCCGCGGATACGACGCGGACACCGTTGCAACGCTTACGGTATTTTTCACGGAGGGGTTTGAAAGCTTTAAGGTAAGCTATCCCGTAACGGTGAAAGCGTATACCGATGACGACCTGCGCCAATGCGTGCAAAAGGATATCGACGCCGCCGTAAAAAAGCTTGCGGCAAGCTACAACCTTCTTTCACTGGATAAAAGCATAACACTTCCCACCGCAGGCGATGAGGGAAGCGTTATAAGCTGGTCGACAAGCGACCCGGGCGTTATAGACAGCCTCGGAAGCATTAACTCCTCCGCCCCCGGGAAAAGCGCCGCGCTTACCGCCACGGCAACCTATCACGGAGCAACCGCCGCGGCAACCGTTTCGATAACGCTTGCGCAGGCAATAGGCACAATTACGGAAATTGAGGGAAATAAGGGCTTGGGCAACGTTTCCGCGGGTGGCGGAGGCG
Organism: uncultured Oscillospiraceae bacterium; assembly: GCA_964541335.1. Taxonomy (GTDB): domain Bacteria; phylum Bacillota; class Clostridia; order UMGS1883; family UMGS1883; genus UMGS1883. The sequence goes on along the minus strand of CAZIQC010000039.1, from coordinate 5,090 downwards.
GCGGCTCTTCACAAAACAAAAACGATAATAACAACGAAAGCACCACCCCTCAACCGACCGAGCCGAGCACCTTGTTTTACGATGTGCAAAAGGAGCACTGGGCGTTTGAACAAATAGAGGAGATGACAAAGCGCGGCATAATCGACGGCAACGGCGACAAAACTTTTGCGCCCGACGCACCCGTTACGCGCGAGCAGGCGCTTAAGCTTATAGTAAACACCCTTTCGCTTAAGTGCGACGGAAGCTTTCACCCCTTTAAGGACGTGGACGACACCTCGTGGTACAGCCCCTTTGTGGTAACGTGCTACAACGCGGGAGTGGTAAAGGGCGTTGAGGAGCACCGCTTCGGCGTGGGAGAAGCCGTTTCCAGGCAAGACTTTTGCGTAATGCTTTTAAACGCAATGAAATATTGCGAGATTACTCTCCCCGACGGGGAAGCCGCCGCATTTTCCGACGAAGCGTCAATTGCGGATTACGCGGTATGGGCGGTAGACGCACTTTCGGCGGCAAAAATCATCGGCGGAATGCCCGACGGCAGCTTTTGTCCCTTTAACAATATGAGCCGAAGCGAGGCAACGGTTGTTTTGTACAGAGTATTGAATATATAAAACGGTGGCGAATTAAGTGTTTGATAAATTAAAGAAGAAAAGCGTGGTTGTAAGCTGGATATATTTCTTTTTCGGACTGATACTGTTTATAACGGCGGTTTTCGGGCTGTTTTCCTACAGCAGTCAGAAAAAAATGCGCGAGCTGTCGCTCCACGGGGCGGAATATGCCTTCAACGCCGCGCTCGACAGCGTGGAGTACCGCCTTTCGTCGATGATGAACAGGTATTTGCAGCTGTCGCAAAACGACGACCTTAAAGCGATAATGAATAAAGATAGTGTCGACTGGTTTCACGATGAAAACGCCGACAGGCTTCTCGATACGGTTGTTCGTGTAAATCAGGCGGATCGGGCAACGGTTTCCTACATTTATTTTAAGGATAAAAACGCGGTGCTTTCCCAAAACGGCATTTTCTCGGCGGAAAGATTTTTTGACGACCGCTTCAGCTCGAAAATGTCGTACGAATATTGGAAAAAGCTTCACACGGGCGGCGAAATAGTGCCCCACGAGGTGGTATACCGCACAGACTCCCACGTGCCGTCGGTGATGATGTGTATGCCCGTTTACGAAAGCAGGGCATCCGTGCAGGCGGCGGATTATAACGTTGTGATAGGCTGCGCTTCGGACCAGACATAGTTTTTCGCTTTATACGAAAATGCGACGTGGATTGACGCGGTGCAGCTTTATCTGCTCGACGAAAACGGCGACATTCTCTTCCGCAGCGAAAACGGCGCACCCGCCGAGGCTCTCAATATAAACGATGTGCGCCTTTCGGGCGAGAATGCGTTTGAGCTGTCCGACACTTTTTACAACAATTCCAAAAAAATGCGCTTTTTCTTCCGTATTCCGCTGAAAGATTTGTACCCCGAGGAGCACCTGTGGCGCATTTATATGTGGATATGCCTTGCGGCACTGGTGGCGGGGGCACTGTGCGCGTCAAAAATTTTTATCGGCACGCACTACGGCAAAATAGACAGTATGATGAAAATGTTTTCCGGCGGCGACAACGGCAACGAGTGGGAATTTTTGGACAGCAACCTGAAGCGTATTCTCGAGGAAAACAAGTCGTACACGCAGTCGTGCCGCGAGCTTGAAAGTAAAATAAAAAGAAATGTTTTGCGGCAAACGCTTTTTATAAACGACGACGCCGAAAACGTGCGCGAATATTTCCGCGAAAACAATATAGAGCTGAATGCGGAGCTTATCCGCGTAATTCTCTTTTTGATAAAGCACGACCCGCAAAGAGAGGATATAAAAAAAGTGTGCGAAATGCTTTCCGAAATTCTCGGCACGGACAATATCGTAACGCTCAAAAACGAGTCGCTTGCGGTTATTTCGGGCGTGTCGGAGCAGAATAAAAACGCCCTCGAGGAAAATTTCCGCGCCGCCGCCGAAAGCGTGGCGCACGAAACAGGCTTTGAGATAGAGTGCTTCTGCTCCGAGGCATACTTTATATCGGACATTCCCGCGGCATACCGTGACGCGCTTATGAAAATGTCGAAAACGGAAGACGGCGAAAGCAATATCCGGAACGACGAAACGAACGACACCGCGGCAAACTCGGAAAAAACGCTTTTTTACACAATGGACGACAAGATTGAAATTTTCGACAAGCTTTTCGTCGGCAATGCGGCGGCGGTAAAGGAAACGCTTGAGGATATTTTCCGCCGTGCGTCGGAGAGACACTCCTCGCCGCGCGTGATAAGCATTTTCGCGTCGGATATGGTTTCGCTGATACTCGACATATCACAGCAAAAGGGCATCGACCTTTTGAAAAACGAGGCGATTTTCGACTTTAACAAGGAATATATTTTCGGTAGCAGCATTGCCGAAATGAAAGAGAGGCTGTTTGTCATCGTGGACGAAATCTCAAACGAAATAGCACGCGGGGAAAAGTCGGCACAGACGCGCCTTTGCGAAAAAATGTTCGAATACATTGCCGAAAACTATCGCGACCCCAACCTTTCGCTTAAAACATTGTCGAACAGGTTTAACATATCCTCGTCTTACGTTTCGGCGAATTTTTCGAAAATGTACGGGGCAAGTCCGAACTATTTTATAAACAAGTACAGAATAGATGAGGCAAGCAAGCTTTTGGCAAATCCGTCGCTTTCGGTGGAAAAAATTTCTCAGACGGTGGGCTACGGTCACGAAAGAACATTCAGCCGCAATTTCAAAAAGATGAAAGGAATTTACCCCCACGAATACAGAAAACTGCAATAAATGCCGCATTTTTGTTAAATTGACGGGCAATTTGGTATGTTGTCGGTTGAAAATTGTGAAAAATGCGACTAAAATTTAATTATCAAGCATAATGGGGTGTTGCCCGCGAAAGGGGCGGCAACCTTGAAACAACAAAAACAAGGAGGAAACACTATGAGAAAAAGAACCCTGGCATTGATGCTGAGCGTTGCGGTGGCGGCGACCGCATTTTGCGGTTGCGGAAAAAAACAAGCCGCGTCAAACACCGAAATCGGAGAGGGTTATCCGATTAAAACCGACACCAAGCTTACATATTGGGTCGCAATGAATGCAAACGTGTCGGCAAGCGCGGCAAATATTGCCGATACCGACTTTGCAAAGGAGCTTACAAAAAGAACCGGCGTGGAGGTGGAGTACATTCACCCGCCGCAGGGACAGGAGAGCGAGATGTTCAGCCTGATGATTGCCTCCGACGAGCTTGCCGACATTATCGAGTATGACTGGTTGCGTGCAATGGGCGGTCCCGAAAAATCCATCAAAGATAAAATAATTATCCCGCTTGACGATTATTTGAAAAAATATGCACCCGCCCTCAACTCTTATCTTGACGAACATTCGGACGTTGACAAGCTCGTTAAAACGGACGGCGGAAATTATTATGTATTCCCGCTTATAAGAAGCGACAAGTCGCTTATGATTTCCTACGGACCGGTTGTAAGAACCGACTGGCTTGAGGAATTGTCGCTTACAATGCCCGAAACCATCGAAGACTGGGAAAATATGCTTATCGCTTTCCGCGATAAAAAAGGTGCGGAAGCGCCCCTGTCGATAATCGGTGCTGACAGATACGCGCTGTATCTTCTTCTTTCGGCAAGCGAGGAATTCTACGTTGAGGACGGCAAGGTTAAGTTCGGTCCCATCGAGCCGTCATTTAAGGAAGCCACGCAAACGCTTGCGCGCTGGTATTCCGAAAAGCTGCTCGATAACAACTACGCCCTTAACGACGCCGTTACGCTTGACTACAATATGCTTAACGGACTTTCCGGCGCAACGATGATTTCGGGCGGCAGCGGTCTCGGAAAATGGCTCGACACTATGGACGGCAAGGGCGGCTCCTTTAACCTTACGGGGGCAACCTATCCCGACGCACCGGGCAAGAACACATCTGTGCGCGTGCCGTTCCAGTTGCCTTATATGGGCTACGGCAGTGCGGCGATTTCCGCAAGCTGCAAAGAACCCGAGCTTGCCGCAAAGTTTCTTGATTATGCATATACCGACGAGGGGCATATGCTCTATAATTTCGGTGTGGAGGGTACAAGCTACAATATGGTTGACGGAAAGCCCGTCTATACCGACCTTATTATGAAAAACCCCGACGGTCTTACCGTAAGTCAGGCAATGGGCAAATATATGCGTGTGAATTATTCCGGACCGTTCGTTCAGGACAAGGAATACATAATGCAGTATTACGGCAGGGAGCAGCAGCAAACCGCGCTTAACAACTGGATGAGCGACTACGAGGCAAATCAGCCCGGTATTTTGCCGCCGCTTACCTTTACGACCGAAGAATCGAGCGAGGCAAACACCCTCTTAAACGACGTGAACAAGTATAAGAGCACGGAGGTTACGTCATTTATTGCGGGCAAGCGCGATATGTCCACCTATGATGATTATGTGGCACAGCTCAAAAAGCTCGGCGCGGACAGAATTGTCGAGATTTATCAGGCGGCATACGATCGCTACGTTGCAAGATAACAACACGGAGGCTGACAATGAAACCTACTGCGGGACAAAAGGTCTTTCAAATTTTTAACAATATATTTCTTCTGCTTTTGTCACTGATAATGCTGTATCCTATGTGGCACGTCATAATGGCATCTTTCAGCGACAGCGGCGAGCTGATGGCGCACAGGGGGGCGTTGCTTTCACCCCTTGCGCCGAATGTGAACGCCTACAAGCTTATGAGCCGCAACCCGATGATATTGCGCGGGTATATAAACTCGGTTATCATTGTGGTAACGGGCACGGTTTTAAACCTGGTGCTTACCGCACTCGGCGCATACGTGCTTTCGCGGCGCAAGCTTTTTTGGAAAAAGATTATGTCGCTTATGGCAATTTTTACGATGTTTTTCTCGGGCGGTATGATTCCGCTCTACCTCATCGTAAGCAAAACGCTTATGCTCGGCGACTCGATTTTCGCGATAATTCTTCCCACGGCAATAAACACCTACAACCTTATCATTATGCGCACGGCGTTCGCTTCTCTTCCGGACAGCCTGGAG
>CAZIQC010000038.1:0-8199 GCA_964541335.1 uncultured Oscillospiraceae bacterium | reverse complement strand
ATAATGAAAAAAATCGGATTTATCGACCATTATTTGCACGAGTGGCACGCCGAAAATTACCCCGAGCTTATAAAAAAGCACTCCGGCGGAGAAATGGAGGTTTGCTGTGCCTACGGTGAAACCGACAATCCGCACCCGGAGGCGGATACAAACGAGGTGTGGGCAAAAAGAAAGGGAATAGAGCTTGTCGGCTCGATTGAAGAGGTTATCGAGCGGTGCGACCACATAATCGTGCTTTCGCCCGACAATCCCGAGCGGCACGAGGATTTGTGCGCACTTCCGACGGAATGCGGCAAAAGAATTTACATTGACAAAACCTTTGCCCCCGACAAAGAAACGGCGAAAAGAATTTTTGCCCGTGCGGAAAAACACAACACCCCGTGCTATTCCTGCTCGGCTTTGAATTTTGCCGATGAGTATGTCACCGCCGACAGAAGCCGTATCGAAACGGTGGGCACGTGGGGCGAGGGCGCGTTTTCAAATTATGCCATTCATCAAATCGAGCCGATAGTTTCTCTTATGGGAACGGGCGCAAAAAGAGTAATGTTTATGGGAAGCGAGAAATTCCCCGAGCTTTACATAGAATACGGCGACGGTCGGCACGCAAGTCTTGCGTGTTATCCGCGCAGAACGCCGTTTATGACGAATGTGGGACATACGGACGGCACAACAACGCATTTGGAGATAAAGTCCGACTATTTCGGGAATTTTATCAAAGCAATGGTCGACTTTTTCAACGGGGCGGACGCTCCCGTCAAGCACGCGCAGACAATTGAAGTAATAGCTATCCGCGAAGCGGGAATAAAGGCAATGCTTACCCCGTTTGAGTGGGTTGCGGTTTAACGGGCGGTGTGCTATGAAAAAAGGATTGTTTTCAGGCTTTGTGCTTTCGTTGGTGTCGGCGGCGGTTTCGGTTGCGGCATATGCCGCGGCGCCGAGCATACCGCAAGATATGGTGAGCGGCTCTCGCCCCGCGGGCGGCGTGGTTGTGCTCGATTATGCGCTTAATCAAGACCTCGGCACGGCGGCAATGGCGTACGATAATGCTTACACAGGCTTTTCGTTCGACGAGGCAAGCGGCAGCTATAAGCTTGCGCGCAAATCGGGCGAAAATTCGTATTTCTTTAACCCGACGACATCTGTTTTCGATGTTAAGCCCAACCGCAGCTATCTTGTTTCGGCGCTGGTGTACTGCAATTTCGACAGAAACAACAGCGAGGTGAATATAGGCTTGCGCGTGGGTGCAGGCAGCAGCACAATAACGGATGACGACCCCAAGGGCGAAAAGCCCATAACCCTGATTGACGGCTTCCACGGCTTGCCAAGCAGTACCGGCGGCACGTGGCTTCGCTTCGAAACAGAGGTTACAACCCCCGCCGACGGGAAAAAGGCGCGCTTTTACGGCGCGTGGTACGGCTTTAAGGACGCAGGCGAGGAGTTTTACATTGCCGATATGGAGGTTGTGGAGCTTCCCGAAAAAAGCCTGACGGCTTTATCCCCCGGGGAGAAAATGACCTTCGGCGGGTCGAGCGGCGCTTTTGAGATGAGGGCGGAAGCCCCCAAGGTAACGGCGGGCACAATCACCGTAAACACAAACGGCGCACAATATATTTTCGATAAAACAAAAGACACAATCACCGTCCGACAACGCATCGGCAAGGAACGCACGCTTGCCACGGTAAAATCGAGCAAGAGCCTTTCGGGCTTGGCGGTTTACGGCACACCCACCGAAAGGGAGGTTGTGTTAACCACAGGCGAGGGCGGTGTAACGTTCGGCATACAGATGGACGGGCTTATGCTTGCCTCAACCCACAGCGCCGATTTAACGCTTACGGTAACGTCCGAATTTGACGGGGAGTGGAATCGCCTTTTAAACGGACACCTTGTTTCAAAGGACGGATACGGCGGCTTTACGGTAAATCCCTACATTCCGCTCGGCACGGGGCGCACCCCGCGGCTTGATGTGCAAAGCGAAATCGACTTTGCCCTTTCCGCGGGAGATACGCAATATGTGAGCCGCACGCCCAAGGGGTGGAGCATTGCGTGGACAATATCCTCGGGCGAGCTTTTGGGGATAACGGCGTTTCCACCGCGCGAATACGATTGGAATGCTTCGTTTAATTCAAACGTTGCAAATATAGATTTTGCGCGCGAAACAAGCGTTTGGCAGAATTACAAGCAAAGCTTTAATCTTAACTACGGCGTAATAACGGGCGCATTTCAGGGCGCGTGGGGTATGAGCTACGGCAACACCCTTAATCTGAAGAATGACGAGAAATTTACCGCGCACGTTGCCGCGGCAAAGGCGGCGGGCACACAGCCGCTTGAATACACATCGATGTTTTTTTGGGACGGCACACTTGACGAATATATTTCCGAGGTGAAGCGCCACAAAGAAGGGTACGGCATAACGGGAGTTTATACCGACGGCGTGCCGCCCATCGACTGGCTCAAGGCATACGAGGGTATGCGCAGGCTGCGCGAGGTATTCCCCGACGGCTGTATCATAATGCACACCACCGGACAAGCCGCGAACGGCGGCGCACCGCTTGCCACTCCCGAGGTGTATATCCCCGCGATTGACGCGTACGCCACATTTACACTGCGCGGCGAAAGCGTGGCGAGCAATACGCTTGACTGGGCGTACCCGCGCTATATTACAAACGGCTACGGCGGCGCAAACACCATAGGACTGCAAAAATACGATATGTGGACAGACGGCACCGATAAGATCACCGACAAGCAGCAGCAGCTCTTGCACCTGCTTTATAACGGCAGGGCGCGTTATGACGGAAGCTACAGTGCAGAATATTTAAGCATACTTTCCAAGCTTAAGGCGCAGTATGAAAACAACCCGCCATCGGACAAATATTTTGGAATTTGCTATTTGCCGTATGCGCGTCGCCTGGTGCGGGCTGAATACAACAAAGCCGTGCAAAACGGCGAGTTTGCCGAATACCCCGCGCAAACGCTTTTGAACGAAAGCTTTACGGGCGATGGCGGCACGCTTACTTTGGAAAAAGGGGCAACGAAAGAATATTCCACGCTTGCATCATACGGCAGAGCGGAGCTGTCCCTCGGGGCGACGGGCGACATATGGCGCGTCGACCTTTGCACGGATGACGGGGAAACGGTTGCGTCGGTGCTGAAAACGGGCGCGGCACTGTATCACCTCGACCCTTGCGGCGGATATGCTTATATATGCGCCGTCGATAAGGACAATGCGCTCGACCTGGCGCTGTGCGCCGACCTTGCGGAAAACACTCTTTCCGTAAAGCTCGGCGGGGAAGAGGTGCTCTCTTCAGCCGCGTTGTACAGGCGCGCACCGTCGATAAACGGAATTAAGCTGTGCGCGGTAAGCAACGCGCAGTTCAACAGCTTAAAGCTGCTATCAAAAATGTAGATTGAAAGGAGGAGCGTTATGCAAAGGAAACACAGGCGTTTTCGCTTTACGGCATTGTGTACGGCGTTTGCGCTTCTTGCGTCGTGTGCCGCTTTTGCCGAAGGTGACGGGCCGCACCCCGCCACCGCCGATGAAAGCGGACAAGCGCAGGAAGCAAATTCCGACGGGCAAGCCGGAAGCGATACGACCAAGGGTGCGCTTTATCAAAACGGAAACGGTGTTGACCTTTACCCGGAAGACCGGCGCGAGCTTCGCGAAAAGGAAAACGCACATCTGCCCGAGATTTTGCGCACATCGCCCGCACCCGAAACGGACACCACCTCTGCCGATTATGACACATCGTGGGTAACAAAGCACACCTACACCGGGAAAAAGGTTACGCAAATTCCCGAGGAGCTTCGCACGGTTGACACGCGCGGCGGCGTACTGCTTACCCCCAACGAGGGCAAGTGGGACTTTTCAAAAAAGGGCGGTGTGGACTACGGCTCTAACAGAAACATTGCCGAGCTTGAATGGACAGACCTCGGAGGGGGACAGGGGTGCTATCGCTACAAAATGGCGGGCGTGCACAAAACATCGCAGTCGGTATATACGCGCCCCGCGGCAAGAACCGTATTCGATATGAAGCCCAACCGCAATTATCTTGTGTCGATACTTTTGTGGACGGATTGGACGGTTATCGGTCCGGACGGCAGCACCCGCGAAATGATAGCCGAGCTTGCGGCGGGCACTCGCGACAAGGAGGACTCCCCCGGCAGTGCACAGGTTACGCTGAGAATGGGACTTCCGCCGTATTCCGACGGGTGGCAAAGGTTTGAGTTTGTGTGTTCGCCCGGTCTTATGGAGGTTGAGGGCTTTTTCCCGCTTCTTCAATCGTGGCAGTTTGACTACGGCGTAGACGACAATATGATATGTATTGCCGATTTTTCCGTGGCAGAGCTTCCGGAAGAGACGGATATCCCCGTTTACAAGCAAAACGAGGGCGTAACCTTTCGCGGAAATGCGGGCGCGCTTGATATGCGCGTGGAAAGCGCCGAAGAAACGGACGACACAATCACCGTAACAACCACGGGCACGGTATATGTTTTCGACAAAAAGGCTTCCACGATTTCCGCTTCTCAGCGGATAGGATTGGAGAGGGAGGTTTCATCCTGGAAATCGAGCGTGGATTTTGCCGACCTTTCAATCCACAGCACTGCCGACACCGAATGTGTGATAAGCAACGAGCACGTAACCTTCGGTGTGCAGATGGACGGCGTGGTGTTTTTAACACCGCACGACGGCGATATACGCCTTGAGTGCACGTCGCGCATAGCGGGCTTGTGGAACAGGCTTAACTACGGCTTTTTAACCTGTATCGACGACTACGGCGGCTTCACCGTAACGCCCGACCTGCCCGAGGGGACGGGCAAAAAGTGCAATTTCGAGGTGCTGACCGAAAACCTCGACTTTGCCGCTATTCCGCTTGATAACACGCGCCGCCTTATAAACGGCACGGAAATGCACCCAAGCTGGAACGAAATATCAAACGCACGTGCCGGCTGGCAAATAGCCTGGACGATTTCCCCCGGGGAACGACTTGCAATATCAACCTTTCCCCCGCGCGAATACGACTGGGAAAAGTCGTTTAATATGACGTATGAAAACCGCAACCACGACTCGCCCGACAACTACGCGAGCAGGTATAACGACCTCGGCGTAAAGGTTGCCACAATATTTGACGTGAGCGACCGCGGCTATGCCGTGGAGTGGACGCCGTTTTTTACCTACAATGCGCACGAAAGCGGCTTTAAATACCAGATAGAGCGCGCAAAGGCGGCGGGTATGCAGGCGATAACCTATATGCCGCAGTATTTCTTCTTTAATAAATACACACCCGACGACTGGGTGGCAAATCTGCTCCGCGTTAAGAACAGATACGGGATAGACGGCGTTTATTCGGACGGTACGTCATCCGAGCACCAGTGGGTAACGGCGTATGAAGCAAGCCGTATGGCACGGCAAATTTTTGCCGACGGCACAATGATTGTTCACCAAACGGGTATTTCCGAAAACGGCGGCGCGCCGCTTTCGTCGCCCGCGCATTACTTGCCGTTTCTCGACACGTATTGGAGCGGCACTCTTAAAACGGAGTCGCTGCAATATTCCGACATAACGCCCGCGCTTTTACAATACACGGTATCGCAATACAACACGTCAAACATTGTGGGCTATGCCAAGGGCGATATGTGGAAATACGTTAATTCGGAAGGCGAGCTTGTAACCTTTCCCAAGGACAAGTGGGCGCTTGTTGTACTGGCGGCAAACGGGCGTTGCAGAATAGAAACCGGCAGCGACTATTTCAAAAACACTTATGTTAAATTTTTGCGCGAGCTGGAGGCGCTGTATAACGAAAAGGGCGACGAGCCGTTTTTCTACGAAAAATATTTTGCCCCGCGCGTGCGCACGCTTATACGCCCCGAGCTGGAGGAATTCGGCGACCAAACGGAGCTTGATATGCCGCTTGAAAACGAGGCGGAGCTTGCCGAACTTGGCATATACGACACGGAAGCGTGCGTTGTGCCCGACGGCGACGGCGCGATAATGCAGCTTTCGGGCAAAAGGCTTTACAATACCACGGGCGAGATAATAAAGCGCGTGGCGGCAATAGCGGGCGAGGCTTCGGTGGAATACAGCTTCGAGGTTAAAGAGCGCGGCAATTTTTGCCACAGCTTCACCGATGTGTACGGCAACCGCGGCGCGGAGATAGCTTTCGGCGCGGACGGTAAGATAAAGGTTAAAAACTCGGGCGGAAATTGGGTAAACATAGGCAAATACAAGCGCAACACCCGCTACGATGTGCGCCTTGAGCTTGACACTGATAAGGACTGCTACAGCCTTTATCTTAACGACAAGCTCATAAAAGCCGATTTAAAGCTTGACGAGAATTTTCACTATTTTACACAACTTAAATTTACCGACGGAGGTTACGGAAGCCGTTGCCTGCTCGGTGATATAAAGGTTATAAATAAGTGGTAACAATAACAAAACCAAAAGGAGAGTGTATCTATGAAAAAATTTATAAGTTTACTTATTTCTTTGCTGATGGTGCTGTCGCTTGTGCCCGTCGGCGCATTGGCGGCGGACGAAGCGGAAACCGACACGGCGGAGCACTTTATGCTTACGTACCAAAACTTTACATTGCCGGATGACGATTGGAAAAGCGAAGACGGGAAGCTCCTGGGTGCTGATTATAAGTCAATCAGTCCGAGCGGACCTGACACGAGCAAACAGGCTACGGCGAGAATTTATGCTCAGCAAACGGGAACGTACAGCTTGTGGGTGCTTTGGAAGAATGGAAAAAAAGACGACGGACGAGTTCCCGCGGTATATATGAACAACACGAAAATCGAAAAAGACGGAGCTTGGTCCGATGTTCAGAACACAGCTTGGGAAAAGGTTAAAGACGTGACCTTGAACAAAGGATGGAACACTGTGAGCGTAGGGCTTTCCGCGGCATATAAACCGTACTTCTTGAACGGAATGTACATAACGTCCGCTACGGATGAAAAGGTAACGGGAGACGAAATACAAAATAGCGCGCTTCTGACGAATTACGGCGACATTGCCGCTCCCATTTTTGCAACCGACGCAAACGTTACCACGAATAAGGGAACGGGCACATTTACGGTGACGTTCCCGCAAGCGACCGACGCACACGATGTGTACTACGGCTACAAGGTAGGAGATAGCGACGAAGTTGCCATAGATGACATAACAAAGGCGGTCGACTTTTCATCCTACAGCGGGGAGAACACGGTTACTCTTATCGCGCGCGACGCTTGGGGCAACGGGGCGACACGCACCTTTACCGTGACCGTGCCCGAGCTGTACACGAAAATTTTGATGAATTGCACAAACTTTGAGGGATGGGGAAATTTGCAGACAACGGGCAGTGACGGAAAAGATCTTTACGAAGGAAAAGGATTCCTGGTTCAATATTCAGGCAACCGGTATTATTTGCCGACGGCGACGTTTTATATCCCCGAAGGCGGTAACTATAGAATCCATGTGCTTAAGCGAATAGCGAGTGAAAAAACCGACAGAATCCCTATCGCCGTGATTGACGGAAAAGACGCCGATGACGAAAAGATAAAATTTAAGTACGACGAAGACGAAGTTTGGGAAGCAAAGGAATATACCTTCTCCAAAGGGTGGCACACATTACAGTTTGTGCTCAACGGTCAATGGACCCCCTACTCTATCAACGCCGTTTATATCACGAACGACCTTAACGAAAGCGTAACCCTAGACAATGACGACAGCCTTAAGACATACCTCTCGGGCGGTGTTGGCATAAACGGCGCTGTTTACGACGCAAAGGGCTTGGCTAAAGCGGGCGTTGAAACAAACCTCGGATATGCTAACGTTACGCCTATTAAAGCGCTTGAAACGGCCGACGGCGCAACTATCAGCATAAACAACGAAGCCGCTACGTGGGGCGAGGCATTTAAGCTCAGCTTTACAGGCGTTGAAAACAAAGTTACCGTTGCGGCGAGCGACAGTTCGGTAAACACATCGTTCGCGGTGATGAACATCGGTAACGAATTTAACGTGAGCGACGCTGCAACGAAAACATATTGCCAAGAGTCGACATACCTCGGTGCGGACGGCGTGCGCAATGCCGTGTGCCTGTGGGAAGAGGGAGAAACCCCCGGTCAGGGCAAAGGCGGCAGCGTAGAGTGGACGCTCGGCAATATAAAGGGCGAGCGCGAGCTGTGGATATACCAAGTGGGCGCGGGCGAAGCTTATGACGG
>CAZIQC010000037.1:6445-8272 GCA_964541335.1 uncultured Oscillospiraceae bacterium | reverse complement strand
TCAAATGTAAAATTTTCGTATCCCGCTTCAATCCCCGCCGCCGCAGTTATAATTTTAAAGGTTGACCCCGGCGCATACAGCCCCTGTGTTGCCCGCGGAAGAAACGGTGCCTCCTCACTTGCGGAAAGAGCGTCCCAATTTTTTACAAGTGCTTCCTCGCCCGGGTCAAACGACGGGTTTGAATACATACAATACACCTCGCCGGTGGTCGGGTTCATTGCCGTAACCGCACCGTTTGCGCCCTTCATAAGCTTCTGCGCCGTTTGTGTAAGCTCATTGCTGAGTGTAAGCTCCACCGCCGCACCGCTTTTAAGCTTTTCGTCTTTTTCGGATTTTATCGTTTCCAATATACCCTGCGTGCGCAAAAGATAGTCGTTGTATTTCAGCTCAATGCCTGTTTTTCCGTAGGTTTGACTGCTGTATCCCACGGTATGCGCATAAAGCTCCTTATAAGGATATTCCCGTACCTGCCCGTCGTCCGTTTCAACGCTTTTTGCCAAAGCCGTGCCGTTTCTGTCGTATATCGTGCCTCGCAAAACACGGTTTTCCTTTTCGCGTATGCGTTGGTTATAGCTTGACACAACCACATCCTTTGCCTCAAAAAGCGTAAAATACGTAAGATAAACTATCTCCGTCAAAAAAAGCGCACACACAACCGACATCAAAATTACGATTCTTTTATTCAATTTCATCGGTTTGCTCCCCTTTCATCGCGCTTATTGCCTGCAAAATTCCGAGAGCGGCAAAGGTTGTCAGCATACTGCTTCCGCCGTAGCTTATAAAGGGCAGTGTTATTCCGGTAAGCGGTATCAGCTTTGTAACACCGCCTATAATAATAAACGTTTGAACACCCAGCATTGCACTTAGCCCCGCACTTACCGCTTTTTGAAATCCGTTTGTGGAGGAAACGGCAATTTTAAATCCGCGGTATACCAAAACAAAATACAGCATTATCACGCCGATTGCCCCGAGAACGCCCATCTCCTCGCATATTGCGGAAAATATAAAGTCCGAGCTTACCACCGGGATAAGGTACGGGCTTCCGTTCCCTATTCCGCGTCCGTCGAAGCCGCCCGCACCTATTGCAAAAAGCGACTGCGTTATTTGGTAGCCCTTCCCCGCGGCGTCCGCGAACGGGTCGAGCCACGTTGCTATGCGCACACGGATATGGCTCATAAATCTGCTTCCCAATGCTCCCGCCGCAACGGCACACATCACGTTTAAAAGCGTAAATGTGCCGCTTTCGCCGAACAAATACAATAGCGACAAATATATCGCAAAAAACAACGCCGCTATTCCCCATTCTCGTTGAATAAGCAAAAAGCCGATGTTGACGTAGGCAATCACGCCCGAAATTACGAGCCGTTTTCTTTTTTTGCGCGGCACATTGTCCGCAAAATTTTTTGTCAGCACAGCCGAAAGCGACAATACAAACAAAATGCGTATAATCTCGCTCGGTTGAATTGAAACGTTTCCCACCATTATCCAGTTTTTCGAGCCGTAGCGCACCGTTCCGAAAATGTTTGTCAAGACAAACAGCACCACAGAGCACGCAAAAAGCGCATAATGCGCTCCGCTCAGTTTTTTGCCCAAAAGCCTGTAAGCGCCGTATACCGCAAAAAATACCGCCGTTCCCGCAAGGTACAGCTTCATTTGCCTGATGCCGCCCTCGGTGTTTATGCGTGTTTGCATAACAATGCCCACGGTAGACAGCATCGATATTATGATAAACATATATCCGTCGCCCATATTAAAAAGCTTTATGAATACATACGCCGCAATGTTTATCCCGCACATAATCGCACACAGTACAGCCGTATTTTTATC
>CAZIQC010000037.1:0-6435 GCA_964541335.1 uncultured Oscillospiraceae bacterium | reverse complement strand
ATCGAAAGCGCCCTCCTTAACCGTTATGAGAAGCATTCCGATTATATTTGCCGAAAACAGTAGCAAAAGCGGTCTTATCCCGCACAAACGCTTTTTTACCATATCATTCATCCTTTACGGGTTGCACAAACAAAAACCTCACGCGACCCACGGTTATTTTATCTCCGTCGAGAAGCTCCACCGCTTTATCGCCGAGAGGCTCGCCGTTTAAATACGTTCCGTTTGTGCTGTCAAGATCTTCTATGTAAAATTTCCCCGCGGCTTTGAAAATTCGGCTGTTTTTCACGGACATATATTTGTCCGCAATGCTTATACCGCATTTTTTACCGCGACCGATAATTTCCTCGCGCTCTATTTCATAGCTTTCCTCCACGGCAAAATCAAGGTCATGCCGCAGATTTATCAGCTTAAGATATGCGTCCGCCAAGCCGCCGGATTTTTTTTTGTACATTGTGCGAATATCCAGAAAAATCATTCTTATTATCGCATAAATAAAAACGTAAATTACCGTTACGAAAATATACGTAAGCACCTTTGCCGCAAGAGAGCGCATACAATCAGCTTCCTTTCGTTCAATCCTTTTTCACGGGCTTGCCGCTCTTCTCATCGATATGGTCTATGCTCATATATTCGAGCGAGGAATAATCTATCCCCTTTGCCGCAAGCGACGTATGGCATCCGTCGCGCACCAAAGAATATATCACACCGAATATCGGCACTGCGCACACCATTCCCCAAATGCCGAAAAGTCCGCTGCCCACAAGTATCGAAAACACAACCCAAAAGCTTGATATGCCGATTGTATTCCCGAGAATTTTAGGTCCGAGAATGTTTCCGTCGAACTGTTGAAGCGCCACAATTATTATCAAAAACGTTATACACTTTATCGGGTTTGCCAGCAAAATCAAAACCGCACTCGGAATTGCCCCCAAAAACGGACCGAAAAACGGAATTACGTTCGTTACGCCGACAACCACGCTCACCAATGCCGCATACGGAATTTTAAATATTGCCAGCAAAATAAAGCACAATATGCCGATTATCAGCGAATCGAATATTTTTCCCGTAATAAATCCGCCGAACTTTTCATTTGTCAATCTCGTAACCGACAATATTTTGTTTACGCTGTGCGGCGAGAAAACACTGTAGAGAAGTCTTTTGCTTTGCGCGGCGAATTTTTCCTTGTCTTTAAGCACATAAACCGAAACTATCACTCCCACAAGAATGTTTAAAAGTGCCTTTGCGGCATCAAACAGGCTGCTTGATATACCGCCGATTATTACGTTGATATTTGGGATGATTTCTTTCACGTGCTGTGCAATTTCCGTTATGTCGGTGCTCACTCCGCTTATCGATTCTTTGAAAAAATTCGCTATTTCGGCGTTGTTTCTCAAAAGCTCCGCCGTCCATTGAACCGTCTTGTCGGCATAGCCGGGAACACTTATTATCAGCGCTTCTATACTCGAATACAGCTCCGGAACAACAAGCCATACCAAGGAAATTATCATAAGCACCGCCAATATCCACACAATCGCAATCGAAACCGCACGCTTTGCAAAGGGCTTTCCGCCTTTGCCTTTTTTCGTACCTTTCCCGAAAAGCGGAGAAATGATTTTGTTTTCGAATATATTTACCAAGGGGTTCAACACATATGCCATAACCAGGCCGTAAACAATCGGGCGAATGCTCCCGAATAAAACGGAAAACATATTTGCGACGGTTTCCCACTTGTGCATTATCATATAAAAAACAAGTGCCGCGGCAATTGTCAAAAAAGCCGTTATTCCCCAGCAAATATGTTTTTTTTCGAACGGAAGCTTCATTTTTTCATCAAACCTCTCTTTGTAAATTTCCACATATATACTATAACGCCGATTTCTCACAAAAACAATATTTTTGTTTTATTTGTAATCAAAATGTAAATTTTGAAGAGGATTTTGCGTGCACGGAATTATATTTCTTGACATAAATTTGAAAATGCTATAAAATAAAGTAAAATATAATGCGGAGGTTTTGGTTATGGATAAGCTGATATTGGTTGTTGACGATGAAGCTCCCATTGTGGATATTCTGAAATTTAATCTTACAAAGGCGGGCTATAACGTAATCGCCGCCTACGACGGCGAGGAGGGGCTTAATCTTGCGCTTTCGAAAAAGCCCGACCTTATTTTGCTCGACGTAATGCTTCCGAAAATGGACGGCTTCGACGTTTGCCGAAAAATACGGGAGAAAATGTCCGTTCCGATTATAATGATAACCGCGCGTGACGAAGAGGTTGACAAGGTCTTGGGGCTTGAGCTCGGCGCGGACGATTATATCACCAAGCCGTTCTCCGTGCGCGAGCTTACCGCGCGCGTTAAAGCGAATATCCGCAGAATATCCGCGTCCGACGTTTCGTCGGAGGAGGTTATGCAGTTCGGCAAGCTTTGCATAAATCCCGCGCGGTACGAGGTTGTCAAGGACGGGAAAACCGTCGATCTTACATTGCGCGAGTTTGAGCTTATAAAATATCTCGCAATGCAGCCCGGGAAAATGTTCACGCGCGAAACACTGCTCTCGCAGGTGTGGGGGTACGAATATTACGGCGATATGCACACCGTTGACGTAACGGTGCGCCGTCTGCGCGAAAAGGTCGAGGATGACCCCTCAAATCCCGCATATATTATGACCAAGCGCGGCGTCGGCTATTATTTTAACAAATAAGATAAGTGGGTTATGCTATGTTTCGCAGTATTCAATGGAAAATAATCGCCATATTTTTGCTTTTGACGGTAAGCGTTATGATAGTTGTCGGCACATTTCTGCTACAAAACATTTCGGCGTATTATTATAACGATTTCAGTGCTTCGATGAACGAAAGAATTTTCACCGATGCCGTTACAAGCGAGCTTGAAAATGCCGCCCGCGGCACAAGCGGCGCGCAAAACGTGCTCAATATGCTTACGGCATATTCCGTTCGTATGGGGATAGATTCGTTCAGGAATTATTATTTGCTCGATGCCTCGCTAAATCCCGTCGGCGGCACGACCGACGCGGCGGGCACCTTCGACGCAACGCAAAACCTTCTTCTCGCGCTTTCCGGCAAAAAGGGTGATTTAACGGATAAAAAAAGCGATATTATGGATTATGCACTGCCCGTGTATGACGGTGCAAGCCTTAAATATATAATCTACATCACCGATACCAAGGTTGAAACGAACGAGGTCATAACAAACATTTTCATCAACATATTGTGGGCGCTCCTTTTCGGTCTTATTATAAGCGTTATACTGGGCTTCTTTCTTTCAAGAACGATTATCGCCCCCATTTCCACTCTTCAACGAAAAAGCGAGGATATGGCGGAGGGTGATTTCGGGCACAAAATCGAGGTACGCTCCCGCGACGAAATAGGGCGTCTTACGATAGCATTCAACAATATGGCGCTTCGAATAAACAACAATATGGAAGAAATTCAAACCGAAAAAAACAAAATCGAGGCAATTCTTCTTCATATGACGGACGCCGTGGCGGCATTCGACTCCTCGGGTGCACTTATTCACATAAATCCCGCGGGCAAGAAGCTTTTGGGCGATTGCGATTACGAAACCTTTGACGCGCTTTTCAGCGCGCTCGGCACAAATATTTCTCTTTACAGAATATTGTATATATCCCCCGCCGAAACCATCGAGCAGGATATCGAATTCAGGCAAAAAGCTTTAAAAGCATTTTTTGCGCCGTTTAATACGGAACGCTCCGCCGCAGCGGGCGTGGTTGTTGTTTTTCGAGATATTACTCAAAGTCAAAAGCTCGAAAACGCCAGGCGCGAATTTGTCGCCAATGTTTCGCACGAGCTTCGCACTCCGCTCACAACCATTAAAAGCTATGCTGAAACCGTTTACGATATGGAGGCCGAACAAAGCCCCAACGCCCCCGTGCTGGGCTTTGTAAAGGTTATCGAAAAGGAAGCCGACCGTATGGCACGCCTCGTCAAGGATTTGCTCACGCTTTCGCGGCTTGACAGCTCAAACAGGCAAGCTCCCTTTGAAAAATTCAATATTGAGGAGCTTGTAAAATCCGTAACGGAGAAGCTGTCGTTTTCGGCAAAGAAAAGCGGACATAAAATATTCTTTTCGTCCGATATGCTTTACCGCGATTTTTTCGGGGAGCAGGATGCAATCGAACAGGTTCTCACAAACATTATTTCGAATGCGATAAAATATACGCAAAGCGGCGGCACAATCGGCATAAAATGCACCGGTGATTTTACGCGCGCGGTTATAACCGTGCGCGATAACGGAATAGGTATACCGAAAGAGGATCTTCCGCGTATTTTCGAGCGGTTTTACCGCGTGGACAAGGCACGAAGCAGAAAAAGCGGCGGCACCGGCTTGGGACTTGCCATCGCAAAGGAGATTATCGAGCGACACAACGGGCAAATAGTGATAGAAAGTCCCGAGCAAAAGGGTACGCTGGTAACAATTACATTGCCTCTTTCAAAAAAATGAGTAATCCTTAAGCATATTGTAACACGCCTGTAATATTTATGATGTATAATGTGTACAAAGGTAATTTTTCTTTAAGGGTGTGTTATCGATGAAAAAGCTCGGCGCATTGTTTGCCGCTTTGCTTACAATTTTATATTGCACGTCCGCTTATGCCGCCAATCCGTCGACAATAGGCACGTCGGAGGCAAGCACCGCCGTTGACCTTATCGTTGTGCGCAAGCCGGAAACAAAAAATTCGGCTACGCTGAAAAAGACCTACGGCATTACGGGAACGGGCAAAAACGGAGTAAAGGTTGCGTATTATAGGTTTGACGGGAGCGCTTATGTTGCTTTGCGCGATTCTTCGGACAATATTTCGCAAACAAAAATCGGAAACGCCGGCGTGTTTTACAAGCAGGTGTCGCTTTATGAGGGTCACAATAAATTCGCCGTAAGAGCTGAAAGTCTTTCGGGTGTTCATCAAACGGTGTATTTTGACATCAATGTTTTAAATCAGCAAATTATGAATAATGTAAACGGTTTTTCCAACGGCATTCAATCTCTGTACAACGGTTGGATGAATTGATAAACGGGCTGCGCAGTGAAAAGCTGTTGCAGCCTTTTTTACGGATGGTGACAATATGTTTCGCGAACGGATAAAAAGCTCGATTATTTTTATACTGATTATAAATCTTGTAATGATGACGTGCCGACTTTGGTTTTCAAACAATTATTCCGATGTAAGCAACGTTTTTTCTTCATATGTGCAAAATATCTCACTCGTAAAAAAGCTGTTCCCCCCCGAGGAGCGATACAGTCTTCCCAAAAAAAACCTTTCGTTGCCGCGCCGTTTTCTGATTAACGACGGCTCGCTTTGGATGGTGTACTACAATACCGACATCGGCTTTTCGCCGATTGAAAGCAGAACGTCGGAAATACTGCGCGGTTTTTTGCGCGGCGATATCAATGCCGTAAAAAAAGTAAGCACAGCCGACTGGGAGGCAGCACTCGAATCCGTAAGCATATACGTCGAATATCCCGTTTCTTATTCAATCGACATTTTTTCTCAAATAATGGGGATTGAGCGTAAAACCACCGTTTCCGAAATAAGTGCCGTGCGCAGCTTTGTCATCATTCCTTCCTCCGACGAAAGCAACGTTTGCCTGTTCGTTAAGGATTCATCCTCGGAAGACGGCATATACGCGTATATGCTCGGTAACAAATACAACTTTCCCGCGTCCGACCTTGCGGTTTACACCTCAAACGACACCGATTATTACGAGCCGGCATTCAGCACGGGACTTCTTCTCCCCGACAGCGGAAACGTGGAGCTTTCTCCGCTTGTTTTGTTTTCCGATTCTCAGCCCGAAACCGACATTTTAAGTGCCGAAAGTCTGCTAAACGAAAAAAACAAAAAGCATATTTTGGACAGCTTTTCGTTCGGTAGCGGCGATTCAAACATATACGAAACCGCCGACGGAACGCAAAATTTTATCGAAAATTATTTTTCGCTTTCCTTTTATCCCGACAGCGTTGTCGAATACAAAACCGTTAATGATACATACGGTATCGAGCTTGACACCGACGGCAGTGCATACAGCACCCTAAACAAGGCAATCGATTTTGCCGAACGGGTATGGGACGGCGTGTCCGACGCCCCGTTTAATCTGCTTATAACGGGCGATTTGGCAAGCTTTTCTCCCAACGAAGCATTTACTTTTCATTTCGGTTATTATTGCGGCGGTCGCCCCGTGGAGGTTTCTCTCGGGGAAAAATTCGGTCACAAAAAAATGACAAGCAGCATCGAAATCACCGTAAAGAACGGTAAAATCATCTCCTACAGACAGTATATGAAAGCTTACTCAACCGTCGGAACACAGCTTCTCGGAAGCGACTTTTTAACCGCGCTCGACAGCTTTGTGGCAACACTCGGTCAAGCCGACGAAAAGCAAACCGTAACCGATATTTACAT
>CAZIQC010000036.1:0-8462 GCA_964541335.1 uncultured Oscillospiraceae bacterium | reverse complement strand
CAATTTTCGCCGTATGTACAGATAAGTATAAAGCTTTCGCGCGCAATTATGCCGAAGCAGGTTTTTCCGCCGTCATCAAACTTATTTTTGACCTGTGCCCCCAAATACATCTCATCATTTTTCAAAAGCTTAGCCGATTGTCCGCTCGGAAGCGGATATTCCAAATTTACGAAATTGCCCACAAGCGGATAAAGCTCTGTAACCTTTTCCATTCCGTCGATACCGAGGGCATTTATTTCTTTTATCAAGCCGTCTTTAAAAGCTTGATAGCTCTTTTCTCCGCCCACAAGGATGTAATTTGCGATAAAGCATTGCTTTCCGTAAGGGCAACCGTTCGTTTCGGCGCAGCCCTTACATTCTTTTGCGGACGGACACTCGGCGCAGTTTGCGCCGCAAAGCGATTTTCCCATTGTTATTCCCCTTTCTTTCCTTTCAAAAATCCCATCACGATCGTGAAGTCGCTTGTCAGCATTTCGGAAATGCGCTCCGCGGAGAAATCGCACATTCCCGTGGCGCACAGCGTACCGATACCGAACGTGTAAATCCAAGAGTGCTCAAACAGCGTTTTTGCATTTTCCTCGGACAAGCCGTAGTCCCTTTGAATTGTTTTCAAACATTCGTTCGCAACGCCGCCAAGGCGGGCGTAAACCTCGTCAAAGGAGCTTACGTTTTCATTCCGCGACATAAAAATAAGTCGATAAAGATTTGGTTCTTCCTTTGCGAACAAAATCATTCGCATACCGATTTGCTTAAATATCGGCATATCCGCCCTTTGCTTGTGCGCATAAGCCTCAAACCGCTCCATAGCGGCTTTTTTTACGGCATCCGTCAGCTCTGCCATAGAGGCGAACACCGTAAAAATCGGCGATGTGGATGTGTTCAGTGCCAAGGCAAGCTCCTTTGCGGTTAAATGCTCAACCCCGACCCGTGCGACAACATCAAGCGCGGCGGCTACAATTTGCTCTTTCGTATATTTCGGTTTCGGCGGCATAATGCTCCTCCTTTTAAAAATACTGTTTTATAACAGGCATTGTATAACGTTAATTTTATTATAAGATTTTTTTGCCGAATTGTCAATACTTATTTTCGCAATTCGGTTCGGGCTTTGGCGTATTTTCTTTTTGGCGCGGTCTTGATACACAAAAATCCCCGCGGCGCACCTGTGCGCCGCGGGGACTTTTGCCGCAGTTTTTGCGAAAGGTTTTATTTCGCTTTTTCGATAAATCTTCGGATAATTGCCGCCGCCTCGGCACGTGTTGCCGTTTCCGCGGGGGCAAAGCGGTTGTTGCCTCTGCCTTGCATTATGCCGTTTGCGGTGCAGTATGCCACACCGTCAACCGCATAGTCGGAAATTTCGTCAATATCCGCATAGGCAAGCTCCGCCTTTGAATTTTCGCTCGCCGAAATACCGGCGTGCACCGCATATCGGTATATAATCGTTGCGGCTTGCTCTCTTGTGATATTTGCCTCGGGGGCAAATTCGTTTTCGTTAATTCCCGAAACAATGCCGGTTTCCCGTGCCCATATAACCGCATTTGCGCAGTACATATCCGCGGTAACGTCTTTAAACAAAATTTCTCCGTCAACCTCGGGTGCACCCGCCGCGCGGTAAAGAATTGTTACGAGCATTGCGCGACTTACACATTCGTTCGGGGCAAATTGGTCCGTTGAAACTCCGTTCATAAGCGAATTATCGTACACATACTTAACGCTTTCAAAGAACCAATCGTCCGTTGAAACATCGGTGAAGCGCCACTCGCCCGTCGCCAAAGCCTCGGTTTTCGTCCATTTTGCGTAAAGGCTAAAGCTCTTTGTCACTTTTTCGGAAAAGTCGTATGCTTCGGTAAGGCTTTCGTCCGTATACCAGCCGTCAAAGGTAAAGCCCTCTCTTACGGGAACATTCGGTGCGGAAAGCACGGTGTTTTTCTTAACGCTTATCTTTGCAGCCTCGCTTCCGCCGTTCGTTTCAAACCTTACGGTGCAGGTTGCACTGTTGTTGCCGCCGCCACCGCCGCCGCCCGAGCCGTGCTCGGTAAGCTTTGCAATGTCTTCGTCGCGTGTTTCGTCGCACAGGGTACAGGTGTAACGCTTAATCCCCTTTGAAGAGGTTGTGGCGGGGGTTATGACCTTGCCGCCGTCCCAGTTGTGCGGGCACGCCGTTGCCACCAGGGCATAATGCGAAAAGTGATTTGTCGTAAAGCTTACAAATCCGTTGTCATACTTTGCACGAACGTAAGATACTGAGCCGTCGTCCGCAACGTAGCACACAAGCACTCTCTTGCCCTTCATATCGGCGGGCAAGGTGTACGCCGCGCGCACATCCGCATTGCCGCCGAGGCTGTGTACCTGCTCTTGCACTGGTTCGCCGTTTCGGTAGCTTGTTATCACAAGCTTAAGTTCGAGAATTACCGCGTCGCCGCCGACGGAGTTAAGTGCCGCCTGTTGCTTTTCGTTAAGAGTGTCTTTTTCCACGGCGTCAATGCGAACGGTTATCTTATCCTCGGCGGTTGCCTTTTCGGCCACCGTTTTCAAAGCCTTTGAATCCAGGGTAATTTCGGCGTCGTCCGCCAGAACGGTCAGGCTTGTTGCCGCGGTGCTTTCGTTAAGAGCGGTAATAACGTTCGATGTCAGCGTAAGCTCCTTAACATTGCTTGTGCCGCCCTTGGCGTCGATAACAACCTCGCCGTTTGCGGGAATGTTTTCCATAACGGTGTTCACGTTTTCGTCGGTTAGATTAAATTCCGCACGCTCTCCCTCAACCTTAGTATCGATTGCAATATCGCCGCCGTCAAGGGTAATCATCGCTCCGGCTTTTACGTCGAGCGTTGCCGTGGCGTAAAAGCCCGCCTTCGGCACGATATTTTCCGCCGATATGAGCGAGGCACGCACGCCGTAGCTTCCTATCTCTGTGGGCAGTGCTTCCTGCCAGGTGTTGTTTACCTCGTATTCAACCTTGATTTTCGCCGTGTCGTCCCGAGGCGAGAGCGCCGTTTTAACAGCCTCCGTGCTTCCTTTCCTTTGCGAAAGGTTTGAAAACTCTATTGTGTAGCTTTCCGCCTTGTTTACGGTAAGCGTGCCCTCTTCAAAGGTGATGTCGTAATTCTTTGCGGAAATACCCGTAAGTGTGATTTTGTATGTTGCCGCCTTGTCATACGGGTTATAGTCGGTGGTGTACACCGCTTCTCCCTCAAGCACGGACTTATCCTCGTTGTATGCGAAGGCACTTGCGGTATATTCCGTAAATTTCGGCGTTTCGCCGTAGAATATTTCCACCGCGGCGGGCGTTATCGTGAGCGGCTTTTTATTAACCGTCAGCTTATAGCTCACCTCGGTTTCGGCGTAAATACCCGTTGCGGATGCGGTTGCGGTAATAATTGCCTCGCCCGCACCCGTTATTTTCGCTCTGCCGTTTTCGTCAACCGTTGCCACGGCGGTGTTACTGCTCTTGTAGGCAAGCGCCGCGCCGTTTTCCGAGTCGTTGTATGCCGCATTGTCGACATATTCAAATTCCCCGTAGGTTATCGTAATGTCGCCGGGACGTGCAAATTCCACCGCTTGCTTTACAAGCTTGGCAATGGGTTCCGTTTTTGTGGCGGGGCAATTTTTACAGGTAAAGGTTCTTTCGCCGTCACTGTCCTCCGTTGCGGGAGTTGTTACACTGCCCTCGTTCCACTCGTGGTCAAGCATTGCAATCGTGTCTGTTTCGTAATAATCGCACGCCGTGCAATCGCGCCGTTTCACGCCCGCGCTTGTACAGGTTGCGGGGGTTTTCTCATACCACGCGCCCATACTGTGTCCGCTCTCTGCAATAGGCAAAACGTCCGTTTTGGCGCTACACCTGCTGCAATGCCTTGACTTAGACCCCGGGGTTGTGCATTTGGGATTTTGGTCAACGGTGTAGTCTGCGCTCCAGTCGTGCCCGAGCGGTGCAACGGGAAGCATTACCGAATGTGTACAGCCCGTATTCTTACAGGTGCTTGTTTCCGTTCCTTCGGCGGTGCACGTCGGGGGTGTGGTTTCAAAATCGCCCATATTGTGCCCCGTTGCGGGGATTTTTTCCGTGTATGTTTCCGTGCAGCCGCCGTCCGTGCACGAATATTTCATAACGCCGTCCTTTGTGCAGGTTGCCGCCGTTGTAACGGTGCCGCTGTTCCAGTGATGCAGGGTAACGGTATCGAGCCAGTTTACGGTGGTGGGAATAACGGTTGTGCTTCCGCCGCCGGTTACGACAAACGCGTCTTTAAGTATCCACTCTTTGTCCGTGCCGAGCGTAAGCCCCTCGCCGAAGGTTATTGTAAATATTCCTGAGATTTTTTCGCCGGGTTTAAATGCCTCCGTTTCGAAAACGAAGCCATTTCCGCCGAGGTCTTTGGCTCCGTTCGGACCGTACTCGCGCGCATAAACGGCTTGCGTTACGCCGTAATTATCCAAAAATTTGCCGCCGAGAACGTTAAACGACAGATTGTACAGCGTTTTTTCGGAAACATTTTCGAGAGTGTATTTCATAGTATACGGCTTGCCCGCGGTTGCGCTTTTTTGCGCGTCTATCGTAAGCTTCATCGCATTGCCCGAAAGAACCGTTATCGGCTTTTCCAAGCCGAAGGCAAGCTCCGTTTCCTCGGAAATGCCGCCGCCCGTGCGCGTTCCCTTGAGCACGCCGTTTAACTTATATTCGCCGGCGGTATCGCCCACGATGTACCATTTGTGCGAAACGGTTTTCTTCGGTGCAACATCGCCGAGCTGTGCCGTTACGCTTTGAGATGTATCTTTCATAACCGCAAGCGAAAGTCCCTGCGGAATTGTAAGACTTGCGGTAAGGTCTTT
The DNA here is from genome assembly GCA_964541335.1 of uncultured Oscillospiraceae bacterium. GTDB lineage: Bacteria > Bacillota > Clostridia > UMGS1883 > UMGS1883 > UMGS1883. The sequence goes on along the minus strand of CAZIQC010000036.1, from coordinate 3,638 downwards.
AATCGTTTCCGCCGCGGAGGTATTGTCGCACACTATTTGCACGTCAAAGGTTTCCTTAAGCCAAGACGTTGCCGATTTTACTATAAGGTAAATATCCTTTGCCACGGGCGTTACGGAAACGTTGTTTACGACAACGGTTTCGGTCTTAAGCACCTCTCCGTCATTCGAACAGCAATAGCTTACCGTAACGTCGGGCATAAACGACAGCACCGCCGTGCATTTATATACCTGCTTGTTGCCGAGGTCGTCGGTATTTATGCCCGCCGCCTTTATCTCCTCGAGCGACATTTCCTTAACGGTTGAGTGCACCTTTATTATTTCGTCGCGGTTGAGGTAAACGGTGAAGCTGTAGTTCTTGTCGCTTATTTCCACCTTAAAGCTGCGCGTTTTAAAGTCTTGCGCAATAACCGTTACGTAATATTCGCCGTTATCAAGCGGTGCGGTTGCTTTTCCCGAGGTGTCGGTTGCCGCGGTTAAGGTATTTCCGTTTTTGTCCTCGAATGTAAGCGACGCACCCGAAATTGTCGCAAGCGCGCTGTCATCTCCGTCCTTCACGTAAAAGGTTACATCCTCTCCTCCTCCGCTGCTGTAGCTTACCATTCTCAACGGAATGGAGTTTGTTTTCGCCGCGTTTTCCGTCGTTGCCGAAAAGCTTGCGCTGTATGGCGCATATCCCGTTTTCGACGCGGTAATTGTATACGTTTTCCCGACGGTAAGCTCTGCCGAAACAACGCCGCTTGCGTCGCTTTCTTTAGAGATGCTTGTATTCTGCCCGTCGGAAATTTTAACGGTTGCACCCTCTATCGGAATGAGCTTTGCCGCCGCGGAGGTATCGTCGTACACCTTAAAGTCGAAGCTTTTCTTTGTGTTCGCGCCGGCGTCGCCGGACGCGGGCACAACATCAATTATCGCAAAGCCGTAGTCCTTCCAATAAGAAGACGAACTCGTATTTTCAAGCTCAACCGTAAATTCCGGTCCCGTAAGCTCTATCGTTTCGCCGGAAAGCTTTTGGTTAAATTCGTCAGCGGTGTAAACGGTTGCCGTACTCGACGAAGAGTCGGTAATTTTCACCTTTGAGTAGCTGTGCACCCACGACAAAGGCGAAAACGTTACCTTAAGCTTTGCTCCGTCGCCGCTTCCGTCGTATGTATACTCCGCCGTGGCGGACGACGTGTACGGGTGCGGCGATTGCACAACCGCGTCCGCCGTTATAAGGTTGCCCGTTATCGACACATCATCGGTTTTCGCAAGCTCGAATTTAAAGGACAAGTCCTTTTTCGTTGAATATGTGCTTGCCTTGCTTCTGAAGCCCGTAACCGTGCCGTCGCTGTTTATATAGGCTTTTCCCGTATATAAATCGGGATAAGCGCCGTAGCTGTCATATTCGACCTTATACATTACGTGCACCTTGTCGTACGTGGTGGGAACAACCGTTTGCACACAGCTTGCGCCATCACCCGATTTTATTCCGCCGCTCGTTTCGGAAATAAACTCACCGTCGGCAGACACCACGTAAAAGCTGTACCAAATATATCGTTCGGACGTGCTCTCGGGCATGCTTACCTCGGCTGTGTATACCGTGCCCGTTTGCAATGCAAAGTCGATATTTTTAATATCGGAATTTACCGTTATGCTTGTTGCATCATCCTTTTTAAGGGTGGAGTCTCCGTTTGAATAATAATACGTCGTATTTGCGAAAACGTTGGAGTAATACTTTTCGTACAGCATATCGTCGGCAATGCCGTCGGAAACACTGAGTGCAACTGTCGACGTAACCGCCGCCGTTTTGTCCACACCGAACATAAACGGAATACTTCTGTTGTTTTCATCGAGAAGCGGCTTTGTTGTCAAGCCGGTGACATAGTAGCCGTCATTATAAAACTCGACAATGGCACGTATTTCACAGTTCTTTACAACGGCATTTTCGGGAATGGTTATCTTTCCCGAAACGGCACAGCCCGTTTCCACGGTAAAGTTAAGGTTAGTTAAGCTTTGCGTGGGGTCAACCGTAACCGTGCCGTCATAATAATGGTTTTTCTGCAGCATATTACTTGTTGCGTTTTCTTCGCTCACTTCTATATACGGTGTGTATTCTCCCGCCGTAATGCCATACGGCATAGGCGCGGTGAGGGTAAGCGTTTCGGGGTCGATAACGGCTCTCGTCCAATAATTTCCGAAGCGAAGATTTACGGTGGCGTGATCAACCGCCTGCAAATTGTCGCCCGCAAGAGTGCCGCTTATCATCTTTGCGCACGGCATTTCGATTTTCGCACTTGCAAGAGTGGCAATGTCAACATAGGTATTGCTGTAGCTGTAGCTGTTGGTAACGCCGCTTCCCGTAAAGTAGAACTCCTGCCCCGTGTAGAGGTTTGTGTCCGCACCGGACAAATTGCGAAGCTCAATTCTTATGCTTACCGCCGTTTCGTCTGCGGGAAACGGGAATTTAAACACGGCGTCTTGCAAAGAGTCGATTTCAAATTCCACCTTTTCGTAGTTTTCGGTGGTTTGTCCTTCCGCCCACACGTCAACAATAAGGCTTCCGTTTTCAAGATATGCGTCGGACGGGAAAGAGATTGTCCCCGTTACGGTTTCTTTCCCTATGTATTCCCATTTACCCGAGTAAAAGCTGTGCATATACCTTGCCGCCGCCGAGTTCGGCATAACGTATACCGTGCCTATACTGCTGCCTTGGTCATCTATTACGAAATCATCCTCAAACTCGGTATCCGTGCCCGAGATTGTTACCGTTTCGAGATTTGAGCAGCGGTAAATTGCACAGTGACCGAGTTTTTTCACGTTTTTGCCTATTTCTATATATTTAACGGCTGAATTTGTGAATATGCGCCCGAACGAGCCCTCCGTGCCGTTTATGCTCATCATATCTGTTACGGTGTCGGGGATAACTATTTTTTCGAATTTGCTTCCCGAAAACGCCCCGTCGCACACCGTTGTTACCGAAGCGGGAACGGTAAACTCCCCCGTCAACGACGGCGACGCATACACAAGCCTTTTCATATCGCTTGAATACAAAACCCCGTCCTCAAGACAAAAAGAGGTGTTTTCATCGTCCAAACCCAGGGTAAAGTCGGCGCACCGCGCAAATGCGTATCCGCCGATATCGCTTACGTTTTTGCCGATGATTAAATCACCCGTAAATTTAAGCCCGTCAAAAGCCTGCACGGCAACGGATGTTATCGTGTCCGAAAGTTTTATCTTCTTTACGCTGTCCGAATATTTCTCCACCGTGTAGCCAATGTCGCCGTCAAGCGTGCCGGTAGTGGAATAAACGGTTAAAAGCCCGTCGTCGTCAAGCGTGTAGTATATGTCGCCCGCCACAATGTCGGGAGATACAACCCACTCGCTGTTTGTTGCCGCAGCCGTCGTCGGAGCAATGGAAAAAAGCATTGCCGCGGCAAGAAGAAATGCAAAAAATCTTCTCATCAAACTCATCCTTTCAAAAAATTCAAAACAAAAGCAAGCCTACCTCCGCGCATTTTCGCGGAGGCGGCTTGCCTTTATTTAGCACCGTTAAATTATGACAAAATGCGGGCGCAAAAGTCCCCTCTGTGCGCCGACGAACGGCACATACATACATACATACATACATACATACATACATACATACAGCTTATCGTGCC
>CAZIQC010000035.1:0-8745 GCA_964541335.1 uncultured Oscillospiraceae bacterium | reverse complement strand
GTTGCTCCGATTTAAAATTCCTTTTTCTTGTGCCAAAAGGCACATATCGCAAATTTCATCAGGAATTTATATCGCTGATTTCAAGCTTAGCTTGAAATCATTATAGCATACAAGAGAAAAAATTTCAAGCTCAACTGTATATTCTTTCTACCTTTATCACGGCATTGTAGCACGGGTCAAGCTCGGTGAGGCAGGCGGAAAGCTCGCGAGAAATATTTTCACTTTCGGAAAGCAACGACGGCGGCACCGCAACGTCGAAAATAACGTTTGTGCGTACCGCACCCGGAACCATACGCATATCGTGCACCGTAATCGACGGGTTGATTGCAACCGCTCTTTCGCACACGGCGGCATATAGCTCCTTAAGCACCGGATTGTTGACATCGATGGGGTCCATATGAATTACCGCCTCACAGCCAAGCTCTTGCGAGAGCGTTTGCTCGGCAAGCTCCACAGCGTCGTGCAGGGCATACATATCGTGCGAGCCGTCAACCTCCATATGAAGTGATATAAACGCGCGCCCGGGACCGTAATCGTGTATTACAAGGTCGTGCATACCCACCGTTTCGGGATTGTCCGTAACAATGCGCTTGATTTTTTCCACCGTTTCGGGCGGTGCGGGCTTGCCGAGAAGGGGAGCGGCGGTTTCGATAAAAGAGTCTATTCCCGTTTTTATTATAAGAAGCGATACCGCCGCGCCGACAAAGCCGTCCACGGTAATATGTGTAAAATAAGTGAAAAGCGTGCCGGCAAGGATTGCGCCCGTTGCCGCACAGTCGCTTATACTGTCCGCGGCGGCGGCGGAGAGTATCGGCGAGGAAATTTCCGCGGCACACCGCTTGTTGTAAAATGCCATATAAAGCTTAACCGCAACGGATATAGTCAATATAACGACAACATATCCGCTGAACTCAAATTCCGCGGGAGAAAATATTTTCTCCACGGAGGATTTTAAAAGCTGTGCGCCGACTATCGTTATAACGAGAGACACCAAAAGCCCGGAGATATACTCAATTCTTCCGTGTCCGAAAGGGTGCTCGTCGTCCGCACCGCGCCCGGAAAGCCAAAAGCCGCCGAGCGACACCGCCGCCGAACCCGCGTCGGACAGGTTGTTAAATGCGTCCGCCGTAATTGAAATCGACGCGCTTATCATACCGATAACAAGCTTTAAAAAGAAAAGTACGATATTAAAAAAAATGCCCGCCGCGCCGCATATAAGACCGTATCTTTGGCGGCGCGTTTGCTCGGGAAGAGCGTCTGCGGCAAATCGTTTTATAAAGAAGCCTACCGTGAAAATCACCTCAATCAAACAAAATCTTTATTTAAGAGCTTTTCATAAAATTCGCTATTTCGCGCATTTCGCACACGGCTTCCTTTAAGGCTTCGATAAGCTGTGTACTGCGCACCTTGGTGTTCGGAACGGAATTTATCGTGGCAAGCGCATTGTAAACCGCGGGGGAATAATACTGCATGGCGGCTTCGCCGAAGCTTTTTTTTGCGGAAAGCTCCGCGCGCAACCTTTCGAGCGCAACCGCACCCTTTTCGTTCGATACCGAAAACTCCGTCATTGTGCGCTGTGCAAGCTCTATGCATTTTTCCAATGAATTGTATGCTTGTGTCATTTTTACAGCCTGCCTTCGAATTTTTTTATTTTGCGAATATCTTCACCCAAAAACTCCAAAACGGAGAATGCCCCATATATTCTTGAAGCTATGCGGCTTGTGTATACCTCCTCCAAGCGCGCTCTGTTCAAATTCGTGGAGATAATCATTTGCTTATCGCTCATTATTCGCGCATTTATAATTCCGAACAATTCCGACACGGTAAGCTGTGTGACAAACTCGCTTCCGAGATCGTCAAGAATTAAAAGCTCGCAATCGTGAAGCTTTTTTACTATATAGGAGGCGCGCTCGCTTACCTCGCGCCCGAAATGTATGTCCTCAAGTATGGGGAAAAGAGAGTTACTGCTTATATAAAGCACGTCGCGCCCCTTTGTAAGAAGCTCGTGCGCTATTGCGGAGGAAAGGTGTGTTTTCCCAAGTCCGCACCCGCCGCACAGCAAAAGGTTTTGCCCAGGGTGCGGAAAATCATCGGCAAACGACCTGCAGTCGTTTAAAATCGCCATCATATTTTCGCGTGGCGAGCACCCGTATTTTTCGGAATATTCGTCGCTGTAATAATCAAGGCGAAACGTGTCAAACGTGTCGTTTCGGCTTGCCGCCGAAAGGTTGGCGCTTTCCAGCGCACAGGATAAAAGCTCTTCTTTAAGGCAAGCGCACATCGCCGCGCCGATATAGCCGGTGTCGTTGCATTTATCGCATACGGGCGGTATTTCAAGATAGCTTTCGCTGTAGCCGTGCACACTTAAAAGACGGTGCGTTTCCTCCGTATAGGCGCGGTTCTCCGCCGCAATTGCCTCCACGGCGCGTTTAGGCTCGTTTTCACCCGCGGCAACCAAATTAAGCATACGCATACCGAAGCGGTCAAGCTCGCCCTCGATTTCGGCAATGCGCGGAATTTTGGCAAATACCTCCTCGCGCCGCTGTCTTAAAAGTGCGTCGCGCTTTTTTCTTCTGCCCTCGATAATTTGTGCCGCTCTTTCATATATGGATTCCGCCACGATTTATCACCTTAACCCTTCTGCTTTGCCAAGCGCAGTCGCCGTTCGATTGCGGCGGTATCATCACTTTCATATGCCTGCCCTTGCGGCTTTTTTCTGTCCGCTTCCGTGCGGGAGGGGGTTTTTATCCCTTTTTCGTACCACGCCTTTAAAATAGTGTTCATATACGGAAGCGACAGTTTCCCGGTATTGTTTACAGTGCGCTCGTAAGCGCATTTTATCATTGCCTCCGACATTGCAAGCTCGTTTGCCCAGGAGGATATGTATTTTATCTCGTTTTGCGTAAAGGCACGGTCTATGCCGAAAATACGTTTGCATTTGCTTTGCATACCCGCGCTTTTTGTTGCGCGGTTTATTTCCTCCGTAGCGGCGGTTATGCTGTTTATTCCCTCATCGTTCCAACGGCGAGCAACCTTTTCTATATAGGCAAAACTCGTTTTTTCGATGCTTGCGCAGTATTCGATTAACGCAAGCACCATTTCCTCGCTCATATTGTACCATTCCATAAGGTTGTACAGCGTTGCCACCTCGCGTCGAGCAAGCGGTTTTTTCAAAATTCTTTCCGTCATAGATACGGTTTCTTTCATTTTGGGATTGATTTTCATTGCTTTCGAAAGCTCGTCCATCGACGGCTGCGGGGCACTTTCCGCGGGAGGCGGCAAGGCTTCCTTTGCGGCGGGCTTTGGGGCTTCCTTTGCGGTGTCGGCGGGCATCGGGTCATACACGATACAGCCCTTACCCTCGCTGTGGATAAGTCCCACGCGCTTCCAGTAGCGCCACGCACGGCTGACGTCGGTTTCCAAAATGTCGAGTGCCTCGGCTATTTCCGCATTGGAGGGGGAAACGCCCGCCTCATAGCACTGCGCCAAGCCGTAAAGATACACCTTAACGTATGTGGCGTTTGCGGTTGTCATATATTTGGTTATAAATTCAATCGGAAGCGGAACCGACCTTTGAAAATGTATAAAGTCCGCCATTGATACACCACCCATTACGAAGCTTTCGGTTATTTTATGATACCACCGCTTTTTGAAATTGTCAATAAATATACGGAATATAAAAAGACAATTTCAAAAAGAGTTAGGGATAATGTCCATCGCCGCACGAAAAATGCGCCGCAATTACAATAAACGATATGCACCCCAAGGTGCATAACCTGTGGGGTGCATATCGAAGCATTCTTCTTCTGAGGCTGCTTTCACAGCATTTTTCGTTTACAAACGCACATTTAAGAAAGTGCGGCAATAGCTTTGGCAAGACGGCTTTTTTTGCGGCTTACGGTATTTTTATGATAAACACCCTTTGCAGCAGCCTGATCGAGCTTCTTCACACAGAAATCGAGCATTTCCTGAGCCTTCGCCTTATTTCCCTCGGAAACAGCGGCTTCAAACTTCTTAAGCTCTGTTTTTATTTCGGATTTAACCATGCGATTTTGCAAGGTCTTCTTGTCAATAACAAGAACTCTTTTCTTAGCTGATTTTATATTAGGCATACTTTTCTCCTCCAGCGCATAATGAAATACTTTTAATTGTAGCATATTTTCCCTTAACTGGCAAGTTTTTTTTGCAAAAATTTTCAGCCGAGTGCTTCAAAGGCATATTTTTCGTAAAAGCCGTCCGTCGTAACGGTGCGTCCGTCATCCGTTATAAGCAATGCGTCCGTATCCGAAAAAGCTTCGCAAAGGGAAATTCCGCTTTCGCCCATAACGAAAATTGCCGTGGAAAGGCAGTCTGCCGTAAGAGACGAGGGAGAAATCACCGTAACCGAGCAAAGACCGCTGTTTGCACAGTGTCCCGTTGTCGGATCGAGTATGTGGTGATAACGCACATTGTCATATTCGAAAAAACGTTGATATGCCCCGCTTGTTACGGCACTTTTATCGGTAAGCGTAAAGCGCCCGAAAAGCTCGTCCGGGGCTTTGGGATTGCGTATGCCGACGGTGCAGCGCCCGATAGAGTAAACATTGCCGCCGAGGTCGATAACGGCTTTTTTTGCGCCGCTTGCCCGAAATTGTGCGGCAATGCAATCCGCGATATAGCCCTTTGCGCACGCCCCGAAGTCGAGCACGGTGCCGCCGGCGGAAAAGGGAGAAAGCGAAACCTTGTCGAAGCCGCACCGCGCGCGTGCGGCACAAATTTCGCCCTCCGTCGGGGGCACGGTTCGCTCCTTTACGTTCCACAGGTCGCTGAGTGCGCCGACGGAGCAATCGAATGCCCCCGAGGAGAGAGTATATATTTCGGAGGAAAATTTAAGCACGGCCTTGATATCCGCGGATAAATTCGTTTCGCCCAGATAATTTATTCGGTAAAGCTCGCTCCCGGGGTCGGTTCGGCTGAAAATTTTTTCGTATTTTTTGCACATATCGGCGGCGCGGTCGCAAAGCGATTTTTCCGCGGTAATGCTTATTTGCGTGTCAAGCGCGAAAAATCGCCTTGTTTCGCTTTTTTTCGAACAGCCGCACAGAACAAGCGGCAAAATCAAAAAAAACGCAAGCTTTTTCATTGTATTACCTCCGTTTTGAAGCAGTGGGATAAAGAAAACGGTAAATGCGCATATACCGCTTTATTTTGGAAATGTGGCGGCTTGTTTCGCCGTAAGGAGCGTTGCTCGCATTAAGAGTGCCGTTTGCAAGCCATTTGTCGACTGTGGCGGGACCTGCGTTGTATGCGGCTGTTGCGTTTGTTGTGTTGCCGCCGTACTTATCGAGCAAAAACGCAAGATACCATATTCCGCAACGCAGATTGTCCTTTACGGAAAGAATGTCGGCATCATCGGAAAGAGGAATAATTTTCGCGCAATGCGAAAACGTGGCGGGCGTAAGCTGCATTAAGCCCTTTGCGCCCGCCGTGCTTTCGGCGTTTTCGTCAAAGTTGCTTTCCGCTTTTATAAGCGAAAGAACAAGGTATATGTCAATCTTGTATTCCGAGCAGTATGTTTGTACAAGACTTTTATACTTAAAAGGAAAAATCGCGCGGCAAGCAAAAAACACCGCAAAAAATATCACCGCGGCAACACCCATGCAGATGGCAAGCTTAAAAAGAAAAATACGCCGATTATTCATTGCAAGCCTCCGTCGGACGAAACAAGCAGACTGTTGTACAGCTTTTTGACGGCGGCGAAAAAATCCTCCGCCGATGAATTGTTGGAAATGACAATCGCTTTTTTCGAATAAGGCGTTTGCGCCGCCATACGTTTTTTTGCCGCCGAAAGGTCGATGCCGTCGCGCCGCATTATTCTCTGTGCGCGAATACTCGACTGCGCGGTTATAACAACCACACAGTCACATTCAAGGTCAAGACCGCTTGCTTCAAGCTCGGAGCCGTCAACCACGCACAGCTCCTTTTCGGAGGCGGCGTAAAGCATTTTTACCTTGTTTATCACATAAGGATGAACGATTTTGTTCAAAACGGCAAGCTTTTCCTTATCGAAAAAAACGATTTCGCCGAGAGCTTTTCGGGAAATTTCGCCGTTTTTTACGACCTTGTCGCCGAAAACTTTTATTATCTGCGATTTTACGCCATCGTCCGCCAAGGCGGTGTGCGCAATGGAGTCGCAATCGAAGCAGTCGCACCCGAGACGGCGCAAAATGTCGGCGGCGGCACTTTTTCCGCTGCCCGACATACCCGTAAGACCGATAAGCTTTTTCATTTTTACCTCATTTCTTGGTTTCGAACCAGCTTTTGCCGATACATACATCGGCGCGAAGGGGAACAATCAGCTCTGCGGCGTTTTCCATTTCCCGCTTTAAAATATCGGCGGCATTTTGGGCGTGGGCTTCTCCCACCTCACAAATAAGCTCGTCGTGCACCTGTAATATAAGCGTGGCGTCGGGACATTCGTTTTTAAGGGCGTTAAAGGCTTTCACCATAGCTATTTTTATAATATCGGCAGCCGTTCCCTGAATGGGGGTATTCATTGCGGCGCGTTCTCCGAAAGAGCGCAGATTAAAGTTTTTTTCCTTAAGCTCGGGGATATATCGTCTGCGTCCGAAAAGCGTGGACACGTAGCCGCACTCCGCGGCGGATTGCACGGTGCTTTCCATAAAGGCTTTAACTCCCTTGTAATTTTCGAAATAGCTTTCTATATATTCCTTTGCTTCGCGGCGCGTTATTTTAAGCTCCGACGAAAGCGAAAATTCGCCCTGACCGTAAATTATGCCGAAATTAACCGTTTTGGCGCGCGAGCGCATTTGATCGGTTACGTAATCGGGCGCTGTGCCGAAAATTTGCGAAGCGGTAAGAGAATGTATATCCTCGTTGTTTTTAAATGCGGCAACCATTTTTTCATCGGCGGACATATGCGCCAGCACGCGAAGCTCTATTTGCGAATAATCCGCGCCGACGAGAAGCTTCCCCTCCGGTGCGACGAATATCTTGCGGAATTCGCGCCCGACGGCGGTTCTCACGGGGATGTTTTGCAAATTCGGCTCTGCGGAGGAAATTCTTCCCGTGGCGGTAACGGTTTGCTTAAGCGTGGAATGAATACGTCCCTGCTCGTCCAAAAGAGGAAGAAAAGCCTCGGCATAGGTGCTTTTAAGCTTTGAAAGGTGGCGGTATTCGATAATGCTTTCAACAATGTCGTGCTTGGAGCGCAACTTTTCCAACACACCGGAATCGGTGGAATAGCCCGTTTTTGTTTTTTTTACGACGGGAAGCCCCAAATCCTCAAACAAAAGCTTGCCGAGCTGCTTGGGAGAATTGATGTTAAACGGCGCGCCCGCCATAAAGTATATGCCGCTTTCCAGTGCGGATATTCTTTCACCGAGCATATCGTTAAGCTTATCAAGCTCGTCGCGGTCTATCTTAAAGCCCGCACACTGCATTGAAAGAAGCACCTCTTCAAGCGGAAATTCGATGTCGAAAAGAAGCGAGCGTTGATTTCTTTCATCGATGGTTTTAAGCTGTGCGTTCATAATCAAGCCGAGAGACTGCACCCCGTCCAAGGCATTATATGCCGTGCACAATGCCTTGAGCGTGTAATTTGTGCGGGTGGAATCTATCAAATATTCGGCAACGGAAGCGTCGTAAAAGTCGCCGCGTGCGCAAATGCCGAAGTTAATTAACGCTTGCCGAGCGTCCTTGTATTCGCAGGTGATTTTGCGTATATCCCCGTTTTCGAAAATTGCGGCAACGTCGGCGGGCGCACAGGAATACGGCTTGCCGTCAAACGCAAATTCAATGCCGCTTTCGTTTAAAACAAAGCAAAAATCGTCATTGTCGCACAAGCGCGCCAATATATCGGCACTTGCTTTTACTGCTTCGGGTACGGGCTGTGCGGGTGCGACCTCGGGCGCGGGGCAAAGCCTTTGAGAAAGCTTTTTAAGCTCCAACTCGTCGAGCAGGGCTTTCAGGCGTGGGGTGTCGTATTCGCGCACGGCGGCGTCGGCGGGGGTAAAAGCTATCGGCACAAAGCAATCTATCGTGCACAGCTTTTGGCAAAGATAAGCGTCCTCGCGCCCGCTTGCAAGCTTTTCGCGAACGCTTTTTTTAATAAAGGCATCGTCGAGATTTTGATAAAGCGCATCCAAGGTGTGAAAGCGTTTAATAAGCTCAAAAGCCGTTTTTTCGCCTATGCCGCGTACCCCCGGGATATTGTCCGACGGATCGCCCATAAGCGCCTTAACGCAAATAAATTCCGACGGGGTAACGCCGTATTTTTCAAACACGCCGTCCGCGTCAAGACTTTGCGTGGTGGTTTGTCCCATACGCGTTGTTGTGAGAAGCACGCTTGTATTTTTTCCCGCAAGCTGTAAATCGTCCTTGTCGCCGGTAACTATTCCGCAGGCGATACCGTTTTCGTCGCAAATGCGCCCGACCGTTCCTATAATATCGTCCGCCTCGTAGCCCTCAAGCGAAAGCCGGGGAATATTCATCGCGGACAGAATGCTTTTTAAATATGGAAGCTGCACGGCAAGCTCGTCGGGCATGCCGGTGCGCTGTGCCTTGTAAAGGTCGTACATTTTGTGCCGAAAGGTGGGCGCTTTTAGGTCGAACGCCACGCAAAGATATTGCGGCTTGTACTCGTCGATGTATTTTTGCATTATATTCAAAAAGCCGTATATGGCATTCGTGGGAACGCCGCTTGTCGAAGAAAGGGCGCGCACCCCGTAAAAGGCACGGTTTACA
>CAZIQC010000034.1:0-9017 GCA_964541335.1 uncultured Oscillospiraceae bacterium | reverse complement strand
AAGCCCTCCTTGCCTAAAGGAGGGTGGCACGCGAACGCGTGACGGGAGGATTTTTGGGGAAAAAGACATTTAATCAGTGTTTGGTACACGGGAAATTAAACGGATAAAATATGGCGCACACCCGCGGGCACACGCCCTTGGGTGTGCGGCGGCTGTGCCGAACGGCACGCCGAAATTGCTTTTTAACCCCTGCATAATAATAGGAGGATTTTACAATGAGGTCAAAACTTAAACGATACCTATGTGCGGCAACTGTTTGCGCGATGTTGCTTTGCATTTTCCCGACGGCGTATGCCGCCGACACGGTGCAGAGCCTTTTTGTAACGCTTGCCGCCGACACGGGCAATGTGCACGTGTCGGGCGTGCACCCGTTGGGCGAAAATATGCGCGTGAGCGTAAGCGTGGCGGTGGACGGCGAGCTGTTCTATCGGCGCGAGCTTGCCGCGCAAGTCGGCGGAGAGTTTGCGGTGGAATACACAATGGACTACGGCACGGAGCAATCTGCCGGCGATAAAAGCGGCAAATATACCGTTACCGTGGGCGGTGCGGGCTTGACGGCGGTGCAAACAACATACCCCTTTGTAAACAAAAAAGACGGGGTTGCAATAGTTGCCGCGGCAAACGGTGCCGGCACCGCAACCGCTATGAAAAGCGTTGTGAGCACCTATGCCGACGCGTGCGGCTTTGACCTGACACCCGCGGGCGATTTTTACACCTTAAGCCCCGCGGGGAAAACCGCCGTATACACAGCACTTGCCGCGCGGTGCGACTATACGCTTACAACGCAGTTTATCGAAGCGTTCAACAAGGCAAAGGCTGTGCTGAACCTAAACGAGGGCACTGCGGCAAATGCCGAAACGCTTGTGAGCACTTACAAAAGCGTTATCGGGCTTAACACGGGTGCAACGTCCTACTATGCAAAGCTTAAAACAGCCGCCGGGCGTGCGCGCGCGTGTGCGGCAATAGTCGGGAAGGATTTTTTGCCGACGGATACGAGCGCGGTGGTGCAAGCTTTTGAAAAAGCCGTTTTAACAGAGCTTATCAACGAAACGGACACCTCGAACAGAAGCAGCCTGATAACATATATTGAGGCGATTAACGCCCAAGACGGCAATATATCCACGGCGAATTACAACAGCACGTATTTAACCGATACCGACCGTGCCGACATTTTAACCGCTATGGCACAGGCGGTGCAAAGCGCACCCTTTGCCGACGCAAGCGAGGTAAAAACAAAATTTGAAGCACTTTGCGCCGCAAAGGTTGAAGCCGCACAAAATCCGCCCGCACAGGTTGTCGGCGGCGGAGGCGGCGGTAAGACGAGCCGCGTTTCCATAGGTACGGACAAAGCAACCGTTACCGACACCGCACAAACGCCAACGGAAACCGCGTTTTCCGACGTTTCGGCAACGCACTGGGCGGCAGAGGCGGTAAACGCACTTTGCGCAAGAGGTATTGTAAACGGTACGGGAAACGGCACATTTGCGCCCGACGCGCAAATCAAGCGCGAGGAATTTGTTAAGCTTATTGTTTGCGCGCTTGACCTGCCCGCCGAGCAAACGGAAAAAGCATTTGACGATGTGCCCGATGACGCGTGGTATTACCCGTATGTAATGCAGGCTTATGCGCTTAATGTGGTACAGGGAATTGATTTTGACACATTCGGCACGGGAGAGAGCATTACCCGCGAACAGATGTGCACCGTTATTTACCGCGCAATGAAGCTTAAGGATATAAACATAGATACAAACGACGCTCAGCTTAATTTTGCGGACGGCGAAGAAATTGCAACCTATGCACAAGACGCAATTGCGGCACTTTATCGCGGGGGCGTTATAAACGGCGTGGGGAATAATTGCATTGCGCCGCGCGACATGGCAACGCGCGCACAAGCGGCGAAAATGCTTTATATGCTGATGAAAAAAGGAGGACTGCTGTGATGAAAAACAAAATACTTTCGGCATTGCTTGCGGCGGTGCTCGCTTTTTCGACAATTCCCGCATATGCGGGGGCAAACGGCGAAGCCGCGGACAAGCATTTTATGCTTACGTACCAAAATTTTGAATTGAATGGCTCTAGCGTTACCACGGAAGACGATACGACGACACTGACGGGTGTTGATAAAAAAATACTTATAAAAGGTGCAAAGACAAGCAATTTTGTGACGGCAAGTATCTATTCCGATAAGGAGTGCACTTGCAGTGTGTGGGCTTTGTTGCAGTATACCGCCGCCGCACGCTTTCCCGAGGCTTATGTAAACGATACGGAGATTACAACCGAGTTTGCGTGGAACACCACAGGCTATTCCGACTGGTTTAAGCTGGAAAACGCTTCTTTGAAAAAGGGTTGGAACGAAATAAAATTTGCTATGCAAGCCGATTGGAACAATTATTATTTAAGAGCGGTTTATATCACCACGGAAGACGGCGACGCGATAGATCTCAGCTCCGATGAAGCCAAGCTTGCGCAATACGGCGACAGTGTCGCGCCCGTTATTTCCGATGAGGACGCGGAAAAGAGCTTTTCGGAAAACACTCTTCATATGAAGTTTCCCGCGGCAACCGACAACTCGGGCACGGTGTATTATAAGTACAGCGTAAACAACGTAACAAAAAACATTGAGGACATAAGCTCCTTTGTCGAAATAGGCGAAATATACGGCGATACGGAGGTTTCGTTTACCGCGCTTGACGCGCACGGCAACAAGGCGGAGAAGACGTTCAGCGTTTCCGCGCCGAAATTCGAGCTTAATTCGGACGGGTTTTTGTTCACATACAAAAACTTTGCCGCCGTGCCCACATATGCGGGCGGCGGACTTGTGGATAAAGCCGACGGCAACTGGACGGACGACGCGAAAACAGCCGACAAGAGCATAAAGCTTGCCGGAGGCGATACCTCGCTTTTCGTTACGGCGAACTTTTACGTTGAAAAAGAAGACGATTACGCACTTTGGATTTTAAGCGCAACCTACGGCGCCAATAAGGCGGAACGACACGTTGCGGCATATATTGACAGCACGGCGGACACATCGTCCTTTAACACGACGAATGCCCTTTCCTGGAACAAGGGCGCAGGTGCGGACGACAGCGGCAAATATCACCTTACGGAGGGGTGGCATACGCTTAAGGTGGGACTTTCCGGTGCGTGGTATACGAGCATACTCAACGCGGCTTATATAACAAACGACCTCGCGTTTGCAATGAGTGACGCCGCACTGAAAGAAATCGCGAAAAAGCAGTACGACACCGAGAAGCCCACCCTTAAAACCGCACTTTCGGCGGCATTTACATCTGCCGAAAAATGCACACTCACCATGCCGACCTTTGATGACGAAAGCACAGTTGCGGAAACGAAGCTTTACGTAAACGGCACGGAGAAGCCCTTTTCGACCACGCTTTCGCTTGAGGGGTTAAAGCCTCTCGAAGAGGTAAAAATAAAAGCCGAAGCAACGGACAAATTCGGCAACAAAACCGAATATGAAACGGTTTACATATCGTCGCCGGTGCAAGCGGCGGGCTTTGCACCTAAGAAAGGCACGGTAGAGGTCAGCGACATTTCCGCGCTTTCCGCGGGAGATACGCTTTCAGTGGACGCAAAGCTTACCAACGCAACCGCGAGTACGAAAAAAGCCGTGCTGTATATATGCGTTTTGACGGACGGCGGCAAGCGAATGACGCTTTGTTCGCCGAAAAAGGCGGTAACACTCGCCTCGGGAGATGCGGACGTTGCCGTAAATGCAAGCATTACCCTGCCGACGGATTTTAACGCCGCCGACACCGTAATTCAGGCAACGCTTTGGGACGAGGACACAAACGAGCCGTTTATCACGGCAGTCGAAATAAAGGAGGCGGGATAATGAAAAAGCTTCTTTCGATAATATTATGCGTGCTGACGGTTGCCGTGCAATGCACGACCTTTGCCGAAGAAAGCGCACAAGCAACCGTGCCCGTAAAGGAAGCACATTCGGAGGCAATGGAGTTTCTTTCGGATTTGGGCTTGCTTGACAAAAACGTCGATGCCGCCGCACCCGCTACGCGTGCGGCACTGGCAAAAATGGCGGCTTTGGCAACGGGCAGCGGCGAACAGAATGTCACCGATACCGATTTTGACGACGTAAAGTCGGACGACGCGTCGTCCGGATATATTCTTTATGCGGCACAAAACGGTCTTATGAAAGGCTATTCGGACGGAATTTTCGAACCGAACGGCAACGTAAGCCACGAACAGCTTGTTACGGTGCTTGTCAGAATGACGGGCTACACCGAAATGGCGAACGGTATGGGAGCGGACGCGGCCGCATACACGCGCACGGCTTTAAAAGCGGGACTTCTTAAATATGTGTCGCTTGCCGATCGTTCGGCGGCAACCGTGGGCGAAATTGCCTATGCCGTGCGAAATGCCCTTGAGGCAGACATAATGCTTGCCGAAAGTATTGACGGCACGGATATGACATATACAATACAGGAGGGAAAAAACCTTTTGTCGAATGCGCTCGGCTTAAATGAGGTTTACGGTCGGGTAACGGCAAACTGCTACACATCGCTTGCGGGGGCGAGCAGCCTTGAAAAAGGGTGGATAGAGCTTGCACGCGAAAACTACCGTTCCTCAAAGGAAAATATCGACGAATACCTCGGTTGGTACGTGACGGCGTACGTCGATTCGGACGGGGTAATTCGCGCGGTGGAGCGCGACAGCGTGCAAAACGACGATATAACCGTTGACAGTGCAAGCATTAACGCCCTGTCCGACGGGAAAATAACTTATAAAGAAGACGGCAAAACGAGAACGGCAACCTATCTTAAAAACGGCTATCTTATCTATAACGGCGAGGCACGGCTCTCCTGGAGCGAAGCCGACCTTAAAGGAGCGAAAAACGCACTTTTGCGCCTTATCGATACCGACGGCGACAACGTGTACGACGTGATATTTTTAAACCGATACACCGATTTGATAGTGCGCGGAGTTTCCGTTGCCGACGAGATAATTTACTTTAAGAGCGGCTCGGCGCGCTTGTCGGTAAATTTAAGCAAGGATGCCGACGTTAAGTATAAAATCACCGACAAAAACGGAGAGGTTATCTCCCTTTCGGATGTGCCGAGCGGTGTGCTTTTGAGCGTTGCCGAAAGCACATCGAAAAGGGTGGTGCTGATGAGCTTGTGCAAAACCTCGTTTTCGGGGAAATGCACCGCCGTGGACGATGAAACCGTTACCGTGGACAACACCGAGTATATCCTGAGCGAGGACTTGCGCGGTACGGGCAAAGTAAAGCTTAATTCCGAGGGAATGTTTTACTTGAATTTCACGGGCAAGGTGGCGGCGTTCGACTCCGACCCGGAGCAAACCTATGCCTACCTTCGCGCGGCGGGCGCAAAGAGCGCATTCCGCGGGGAAATGGAATTTGAGCTTTACACCGAGGACGGCGAGTTTAAAATCTTTACCCTGGCGGACAGGGTTAAGGTGAACAAGGCAAGTGCCGCGGTGAAGGCGTCGACCTTAAGCTCAAGCAGCTTGCTTTTCGAAAGCGGAGCGGCAAAAGATCAGCTCATAACATACACACTCAACAACGAGGGCAAGATTAACGCCTTTTGCACCGCGCAGGACGGCAGTGCGATGACCTATGCGCAAAAGAGAGATATTTTCACGTGTGACGCGGTGCTGACGGGTGAGCGCGACACGCAAACGCGCTACATCGGCGCAAATTGGAAAATGTTTGCGGGGAGGTATCTTGTAAACGACGCGACAAAGGTGTTCTCCGTGCCGTCCGACATTTCGGACGACAAGAAATACTCCGTTTCCGGAGCGGGAAGTCTTGTAAACGAGCAATATTACGGAAAGGTGCAAATTTTCGACGAGAACGAGAATAACGCCGTGGCGGCGATGGTGATTTCGGCGGACGGCGCAACAAGCATTGACCACACATCGTCCATTGGCGTGGTAAAAAAGATAAAGAACGTGTGCGGAGAGGACGGCACAGACTACAGCGCGGCTACGGTATACGTCGGCGGAAAGGACGTTACCGTGCTGCTTGAAAACTCGGACGAGGCGGTGCGTATGGACAAAGCATTTACCGACACCGCCGCCGATGACGACTACAGGCTTGCAAATTCGCAGGCACAGCCGATAGGCTTGGGCAAGCTGGATGTGGGCGACGTTATCTGCTACAATGCAAATGCCGACGGAACCCTTAAGGACGCGGAGGTGCTGCTTCGTGCGAAAACCCCCGTTGAAAAAGAGAGCTGGCCGGGTGACACCGACTCGCCTACGAAATATTATTTCTACAGGGCGCGCTATGCGGTATACGGCACGGTGGAAGCCGTTATAGACGGCGGAATACGCATAACCGTGCCCGCAACGCTCGAAAGCGGCGTGAGCTACACGCGCGTGTTGCCGTTTTCGAGCGGAACAACCGTGCTGAAAAGCGACTCCTCGCTTAAGGGCGAGCTTACAGACATAACCTATCCCGAAATAGCGGAGGGGGACAAGGTGTTTGTTTATGCCGGAACGAGCGGAGTTAAGCTGTGCGTGGTTTACAGATAAATACCGCTGTGCAAAAAAGCGGGAGCGGGGAAGGCTTCCGCTTTTTGCACAGAGGAGGTTAAAAAGGAGATATTTATGGCAAAAGAGATTATAAAGGGCTTAAACATTTGTAACCCCGTCGATACGGACAGGGAATATATGCTTTATGCGGTGGAGTATGCGCACAAGCACGGCTTTAATCATATTCAGTTTAACGGACCGATACACAATCCCGTAAAAGGAAATATAGACGGTATGCTTCGCTACGGAAAGTATGCCGATTTTAACGGCGGCAAGGACAACGCATATATAAACACCTCGCTTGACGGATTAAACGCCGCACTCGATAAAGCCGCGGAGTACGGAATTAAAATGTATGTGTGGCACCACGAGGTGGAAATCCCCGCGGGATTTAAAGAAGCCTATCCCGAAATACTCAACGAATACGGCGATGTAGAGCTTACGCACCCGCGCTTGGCAGACTTTTTGAAAAACAAAATTACGGACTTTTTCTCCGCTTATCCCAAAGCGGCGGGCATTGTGCTGACGCTCCACGAAACGTCCGTTCCGATATTAAAGCTGAAAAATCAAAAGCTCGGCAAAACGGAACGGGTGAAATATATTACGCAAATTATTTTCGACGCGTGCAATAAGGCGGGTAAGGAGCTTATCGTGCGCCCGTTTGCCAGCATAGACGAGGATTACGCTGTGATGACGCAGGCCTATGCGCAAATTTCCGACAAGCTTATCGTTATGGACAAGTGGACACAGTTTGACTGGAGCTTGACGCTTCCGAACAATGCGTTTTTCAAGAAAATAACCGGCAATCCGTTGCTTATAGAGGCGGACATCTTCGGCGAATTTTTCGGGAGAGATTACATTCCGCTTATGCTTTTCGAGCATATAAAGGAAAAGGTTGCCTACTGCCGCACTTTTTCGCCGATGGGCTACGTTGCGCGTATCGACCGCGCGGGGCATACGGCGTTCGGGGATATAAACGAGGTAAATATAGCCGTTTTCAATGCTTGCCTGAGCGGCGAAGACCCGCTTGCGGCGGCAAAAAGCTTTTTTTGCGAAAAATTCGCTTCCGCGGGAGAGCAAATGCTTGAAATAATGCTTAAAACCGAGGGTATACTTAAAAAGATGTATTATCTGAACGGCTTTTATTACAACGAGCAGAGCTTTTTTCCGCAGCTTAACCATTCCAAAAATCACTATTACACGGAAATATTGCGCGAAAACGGAAAAATCGACTCGGACGAATGGTTCGTCCCGCGCGATTATTGCCGCGGAAGCCTGGAAAGCATTTCGGACGAAAAGCGTGCCGCCGCCGACGGTGCGGCGCGCCTTTGCGAGGAGTTTATGTCGCTTAAGGATAAAATGCCCGCGCACGAATACGAAAAAGCCCTGCCCAAGTTTTTGAATTTGAAATACGCGTCAATGCTGTGGAAAATACAAACGGAAATATTTATCTCCTGCGGAAAATTTTTCGACACGGGCGAGCATACCTTTGAAAAAAGGTTCGAAGCTTTGTTGACGGAGCTTTCCGCGGTAAACGCCGAGGCAAAGACCGTACTGGGCGACAAATATATGTGTCTGCACAGTGCGTACAGCGAAGAAAAGGACATAACCGCCGACCGCGCGGAAGTGTTTGCGGAGGATATTCGGCGTGCTTTTGCGGCGGAAAAGGCAACTCTTGCCGCATTGAAAAAAGACGAGGCGCTGTACGACTTTGTTATTTGCGGCGCAATGACGGAATCGCACCTTTTGAAAAAAGAGGTAAATTTCAGCGACACTGCGTTGACCGTCAACGGTATATGCCGCACGGCGGGAACACTGCGCGACGGATGGTGTGCGGTTAATGCGCACGGGTGGTTCGGCTATTCGATAAAGGTAAAGCCGGGCAAGAAAAACACTGTCAAAATTGCGCTCGGCTCGGCAAACGGGAAAAACAGATTTGCCGTGCGTGTTACCCTGGGCGACACTTCTTTTGATGTGAAAGAAACGCAGTGCTGTGCAAGGGAAATAAGCACGGAGTATACCCCGCCCGAAAATACGGACAGTGTGCGTATTCGTTTTGACAAAATCGCACCGGAAACACCGTGCGTATACACTGTAAAGGTTTACGGATAAAGGACTAAAAATGATGAAAAAGCTTTTTGAAAATTTTATAACGCCGCCGCAGGAGTTTTCGCCAATGCCCTTTTGGTTTTGGAACGACTACCTTTCGGAGGACAAAATAAAAGAACAAATTCAAGAAATGCATTCAAAAGGGGTGGATGGGTTCGTTATTCACCCCAGAATAGGAATTCCCGAGGAAATTCCTTATATGTCGGACACGTTTTTAAAATGCGTGAAAACGGCGGTGAAAACGGCGGCAAGCCTTAAAATGCACGTGATTTTGTACGATGAGGGAATGTACCCCTCCGGCTCGGCGCACGGAATGATTGTAAAGGAAAATCCCGAATTTGCCGCGCGCGGAATACGCATTGAGGAAAGTA
>CAZIQC010000033.1:0-9093 GCA_964541335.1 uncultured Oscillospiraceae bacterium | reverse complement strand
GAATCATTATCGTATTCTTAGGCGTTTCATCGTATGCGTCAACATAAAACGATACATAGTCCTCGCCGTCCGTTACGGTGTTGCTGTCTTCAACGCACTTACAGCCGTACCAGCTTGCATTTCCCTCTTCGGCAAACACATATTTTACGGATTTTGCCGCTTCCGGCTTCGAAATTGCCGCGCCTACCCACGCGCCGATGTTTTGCGGGCTATCGCCGTTAAAGTGCGTTTTAAGCCCGTCAACCGCAAGCTTGATTGTGCCGTCCTCCTCCAAGGTTGCCGTGGGCGTGCCCTCGTAGGGAACTACGGATGTGTTCTTTTGGTTGACAATATTTGCGGCTTTCACCGTAAGCTTTTCGGCGTCGGCAAAATGAACGCCCGTAATATCTATGCGATACCGGTCGCTGTCATAGGTGTAGAGGTAGTTTGCCACATTCTCTGCTTCCGTACCGCTCGGTGCGCAATACCAGCGTATTTCAAGATAATTTTTCACATCGTAAGCGGACGCATTTACGTAAAACGGAATAGCCGTTGTGCCGTTTTCAAGGAGAACCGCGTCTCCGCCGTCGGTTTCAAGTTTTAACTCCTTGGGCGTATTTACCTCCGAGGCGTTATCTCCGTATCCGAATTTGTATGTATAATGCGTAGCGCCCTCGGGAGCGGACACGGTAAAGCCTATCCAGTGCCCCTCATCACCGTTTCCGTTTTTGTGCTTTTTAAGGCTTGTTGCGCTTAATTCGATAACGCCGTCATTCTCGTAAGCTACATCGTATGCGTCATAAACGGGGTCGTTGTTTTCCATATTCTTTACGTTTGCTTTGCCGATGGCGCTCTCCGTCGGATATTTGATGTCAACGTCCGAGGTGTCTATATCATAGAACATTTCGCGCGTAAGCGGCTTGTCATCCTCACCGATAAACCGTAGCTTAATATATCTGTAGGAATAATCGCTCTCCACATCGAAATAGAAATTTTCCGACGTTGCACCCTCCTCAAGAGTTACGGTTTTAGTTTCGTATGTATTATTTCCGAAATTTTTATAATATTCAATCTTCTTTGTTCCCTGCGGTGCGTTTACCTTAAAGCCCGTCCAGTAGCCGGGCTTTTTCTCACCGTTTCTGTGCATAAGAAGGTCGGTCATTTTTATTGTCATCCAGCCGTCCTATTCCGCCAAGGAATAGTCGGAGTAAACCTTTTCGGGGGCATTTACCCCGGGGAAGGAGTCGGCAACGTTCGCCGTTTCGAATGTAACTTCGTTCTCGGCGGCAATCGTAACATCGGTTGTTTTTATAGAATAACGTTCTTTACCCGAAAGCCGCGTGCCATTTTCGTCAAGCCATTGAAGCCATATTTCTTCCCAAGCGTCACATTCGGCAAGATTGAGATAAAAGCTGTTGTCAACGCTCGGGTCAATTTCCTTCCACTCATAACGGTCGTTTCCGAACGTTTTTTTGTAACGAAGCGTTCTCGCTCCCTCGGGACCGTTTACCGAAAAGCCCGTCCACAAGCCGTACTTTCCCTCGCCGTTCTTGTGAGCGATAAGGTTTGTCATTTCAATATTGATTATGTCGTCCTCTTCCGTTTCTACCTTATAGGAACCGGCGTCGTAAAGGGTGGAAAGCTTCTTATCGGGGTTCGTTTCGGCGTCGACAATGTTTGCCGTGGTAAAGGTTGTTTTTAATTCGTAATCGCTTTCGTCATAGCCGTATTCCATCTTGATCTTCGAAAAATCAACGGAAAGGTCGTCCCCTTGGGCAACGTTATCAAACGAAACCGTACTGCTCTTTTTGTCAAGCTCATCTATATAAACTGGCGTTCCGTCAAAAGTAATGCCGTCAAAATTCATAACAAAGCTTGTTTCCGCGCAAAGGGCGTTTCCGTCGTTATCAACCCATTGAAGCTTGGCATATTTTTTTGCCTCGGTGCTTCCCGCATCCGCATAAAAGGCAATGCCCTTTTTGCCGTCTGCGGTAACGTTTTCTTCCAAGGGAGTTAATTCACCGAGGGCAGCGTCCGCATTTGCGGAAAACGCATATTTAAGCTGTGTCGCGCCATCGGGTGCGGCCACGGCAAAGCCCGCCCAGTAGCCCAAGGCATCGCTTGCGTTTTTGTGCTTTTTAAGCAACTCGGACGTAACGGCTACGCCGATATATCCCTCCGCTTGAGTGGCTGTTACGGCTATTGTACTGCCGCTGTTCTCCGACAACAATGCCGCGCTTACCGCATTTGCGGAAATTGTTTCAAGTGTAGCTTCCTCCGCATTTACGGCGATTATACCCGTAAAGCAGGAAACAATAAGGCAGAATGTTGTCAAAAGACTTATAATTCTTTTTTTATTCATTTTGTTCGTCCTTTCTTTGTATTTGATTGTTACGTCGTCAACAAAGCTTACTACAGATATTTTTTTCGCCAATACCTCCCTCGCACAATATTTCCGTGAAAGTATGTGTTATTCGACGCAAAAACGCTTCCTTTCCACATAATCAAAATTATGTAATACGAACGCCGATAAATACAGCCTTGATTTTCTCCTTTTGCTTGCTTTCGGCTACTGTTTTTCAATCCGTTTAAAAGAAAACAAGACCGATTTCGTAAAAAAATACAATCGGTCCGAATTTTATGCCCGAATTTTTTGCAAAATAACAATTTCTTACAAAAAAGTGAAAAAATGTTGACAACAACCGTCCCACGGTAGTATAATAATGAAGAAATATGCATGGGGTGCTATGCTTTTCATCACATAATTTTGATTATGTGATTTTGTTCCTTTCCACATAATTTTGATTATGTGGTATTTTTATTTTACTTTAAATTTCGCATTTTTTACTCCTCCTCGTACAAGCCCCAGCTCTTCTATCAGCCTTATATGGGTTGCGCAACTTTCCATTGTGTAAATGCGGGTGGTTTCCACCGAGGAATGTCCCAAAATATCCGCAAGGCGCACAATATCCTTTTGCACAGAGTAAAAGATTCGCGCAAAAAGGTGACGGAAATTGTGCGGGAATACCTTTTTTTCGGCAACCTTTGCCGCCGCACACAGCTTTTTGAGCATTTTCCATATTGCACAGCGGTCGAGCGGCTTGCCCGTTTTTGTCCTGAACACCGCACCCGTTCTTATATTTTGTTTTTTTATATAATCTTTAAGCTTTTTGCAAAGCACCCGCGGTAAAAATATTTGCCGCAGTCTTCCCTTGCAATTAACGGTTGCCTGCCCCGTGCACACCGCCGCCACGGTTACGTACTTTATTTCAGACACTCTCAAGCCCGTGCTTGCCACGGTTTGCATAAGATAATACAGCCGCTCGTCGTTCTTCCTTTTGGCGGCAGACAAGAGCATTTCATATTCTGCCTTTGAAAGCTCTTTTTCCTTGTCGGCAAATATGCGGCGTTGTATTTTTAAGGTTTTTACCCTCAGGTCACAATGCCCCGCAAACGCAAACAAAGCATTTAACGACGATAAAATCGAATTTACGCTTTTCGGAGCGTATTTCTCGCACAGTGCTTTTTTATATGCAAGCACCGTGGATTTATCCACGCTTTTATTTCCGAGCCATTCGCGAAAAAAGCGTATGTCGCGCATATATTTCTCTATCGTGTGCGCGCTCCGCTCTTCCTCGTAAAGATAATTTTTAAACTCTTGCATAATTTCATTTGTAACAGCTTTCATATACAATTCCTTTCCTTATTCATATTTATTTGTCGGCAAAAAAAAACGAAATATCTCTTGCGGGGCAATACCCGCAAGGGATATTTCGTTTTTCAAGCCTCATCGAAAAGATTTACCTGTGCACTTTGCGGAATGCCGTTAAAGCAACCGAAGCGCCTGAGCATTTCAATGTGCGTTTCGCTTACGCAGGTGCGTTGCTTAAAATCATCGATTGAGAAAAACTCGCCGTCGACACGCGCATCCGCCACAGACTGCGCCGCCTTATCGCCCAAGCCGGCAACGCTGTTCAGAGCGGGCAGAATTTTGCCGTCTACATTCAGATATTTTGTCGGGTGCGACAAATATATATCCAGCGGCATAAACTCTATACCGCGCGCATACATCTCGTTTACAACCTCCATTATGGTAAGGGTTGCCTTATCACGGGCGGAGGGCTTTTCCATAGAAGCAAGCTCGCGCATTTTTACCTGCAAGGCTTCCTTGCCCATTGCCATTGTTTCATAATCGAACGTGTCGGCGCGCACGGTATAATACGACTGGTAAAACGCAATCGGATAATACACCTTAAAATACGCCACACGAAGCGACATTGTAACATACGCCGCCGCGTGAGCACGCGGGAACATATACTGAATTTTGTTACAGGATTCTATGTACCATTCGGGTACATTGTGCTCGCGCATTTCCTCCTCGTCTTGCGGCTTCAGCTTTTTGCCCTTACGCACCTGCTCCATTATTGTAAACGCCCGCGCGGGCGGCAAGCCGCGGTTTATCAGATAAATCATTATATCGTCACGACAGCAGATGGCGTTTTTAAGCGTACAAACGCCGTTTTCGACAAGAGTTTGCGCATTGTTTGTCCACACATCCGTTCCGTGCGACAAGCCCGATATACGTATAAGCTCGCCGAGCGAGGTGGGTTTTGTGTCCAAAAGCATTTGCCGCACGAATTTTGTGCCGAACTCCGGCACGGCAAAGGTGCCCGTTTCACTGCCGATGTCCTCGGGGCTTACCCCCAGGGCGGACGTATTTAAAAACAGGCTCATCACCTTTTTATCGTCAAGCGGAACCTCCGTCGGCTCAACACCTGTCAAATCCTTGAGCATTTTTATCATTGTGGGGTCGTCGTGCCCGAGAATGTCGAGCTTGAGGAGGTTTTCGTCTATACTGTGATAGTCGAAATGCGTGGTGATAATGTCGCTGGCGGTATCCTCCGCCGGGTGCTGAATGGGCGTAAACTCGTGAATGTCGTGTCCTTTCGGCAAAACAATTACGCCGCCCGGGTGCTGACCCGTGGTGGTTTTTACTTTCATTATGCCCTGCTTAAGCCGCTCCACCTCGGCATTGTGCACGTGCATATTGCGCGCTTCGAAATATTTTTTTACATAGCCGTACGCCGTTTTTTCCGCAACCGTGCTGACCGTTCCCGCACGGAACACATATCCGTGACCGAATATTTCCTCGGTGTATTTATGCGCACTGCTTTGATTTTCGCCCGAAAAATTAAGGTCGATATCGGGCTGCTTGTCGCCCTTAAAGCCGAGGAAAGTTTCAAACGGAATGTTGTGCCCGTCTTTAACGTACGGCGTGCCGCACTCGGGGCAATTTTTATCGGGCATATCACAGCCGGAGTCATACTGCTCGTCGTAAACAAATTCCGACTTTTTGCACTTTGGGCAACGGTAATGCGGCGGCAGGCTGTTTACCTCCGTAATTTGTGCGCAAAACGCCAAAAACGACGAACCGACGCTTCCTCTTGAGCCGACAACATAGCCCTGCTCGCGCGAGTGCTTTACAAGCAATCGCGCTATGTTGTACAAATCGGCATAGCCGTTGCCGATTACGCTGTCCAGCTCGCGCTTGAGCCTGTCCTCCACAACGTCGGGCAGGGGCGTGCCGTAAAGATTTGCGGCGGTTTCGCGCGCAATGCGTTCGATATCCTCCGCACTGCCCTCGATTTTGGGCGGAAAATTTCCTTTCGGAACGGGGCGTATATTTTCAATCATATCGGCTATAAGGTTTGTGTTTGTTACCACAACCTCGAACGCTTTTTCCGCGCCGAGGTAGGAAAACTCGTCAAGCATTTGCCGTGTGTTTCTGAAAAACAGCGGCGGCTGAATGTCGGCATCGTTATAGCCCTGTCCCGCCTGCAATATACGGCGGAAAACCTCGTCGCGCTCGCGCAGAAAATGCACGTCGCACGTGGCAACGGTTTTTTTACCCATTTTATCACCTAGCGCAACGATTTTTCGGTTAAGGTCGCGCAGGGCTTCGTCATCCTTAACGGTGCCGTTGCGCACAAGATAGCGGTTATTGCCGATAGGCTGTATTTCCAAATAATCGTAAAATTCGGCAATGCGCCGCGTGTCCTCCTCCGTATCTCCGCGGAGCACCGAGCGAAACACCTCGCCCGCTTCGCACGCCGAGCCTATTATAAGCCCCTCTCGGTGGGCGATAAGCACATCGCGTGGGATAAGCGGCTTTCGATAAAAATGCTCCAGGTTGGACGCGCTTATAAGCTTGTAGAGATTTTTCAGTCCGACAAGGTTTTTCGCAAGCAATATAATGTGGTAGCGCTTCGTTTCCTTGGCAAGCGGTGCGCCCACCTCTATCAAATAGCCCTCGCACCCGTAAAGTATTTTTATTTTATCGCCCGCCGTGTGAAATGCCTCGGGGAATGCCTGAACACAGCCGTGATCCGTAACGGCTATTGCCTTATGACCGAAAGCTATTGCCTGTTTTACAAGGTCTTTTGCGCTTACAACGGCATCCATCGCGGAGGACTTTGTGTGGGCGTGCAGTTCAACGCGCTTTTGCTCGGCATCGTCATACTCGCGGGGGAGCTTGTCGGGGATAATGTCGCGCGCCATAACGGTAAGCTCGTTTGAAAAGGTGTCATACTCGGCTTTTCCGCGCACGGCAACCGTTCCCTGAGCCTTAATTGCGGCAATAACCTCCTCCGCCGCGGCGGAGCGCACAAAGCACTTGCACGACACCGAGCCGGTATAATCCGTTATAAAAAACGATATTATGTGCTTTTTTATTTTTTGTATTTCTTTAAAGTCTACGTTAAATATATCGCCGTGGATAACGCACGCGCCTATTTCGGTGCTGACCTCGTTTATCGGCGTAATGTCATAAAGCGGAAAGGGCTTCCCAAAAAGCGCCCCCTCCTGTGCCGCGGATGTCGGCACGGGGCTTTTTGCCGCGGTTGCGCGCGGAGCGGCGGTCGGCGGCTTTATCGACATATCCGTTTCCATATAGTCCGCGCCGAACACCACCTCCGTGTCTTCCGCGAAATATTTTTTATACCGCGCTTTTATTTTATCGGCAACGTTGTCTTTCTCCAGTATGTCGCCGTTTCCGTGGCGAAGCAGTATCTCGATGCGTCCGTTCTCGCATTTTATTTTGCGCGAATTTAAAATAGCGCTCCACAAGGCGTTTTCGGCGCAAATTTCATCTATACAAAATGCCGCTTTTTCCTCCGCGCTTTCTTCCCCAAGCTCAAAGGCAATGTCCGCTTCGAAAAGCGACAGGTTATAGCTTTTTTCGATTTTGCGAAAAATTGTATCAAGCCTTTGCCTGGGCAAAAGACACGTTAAAACGATTTTGGCGAAAATTCGGCGTTCCGTTTTGCTTGCCGCAAGTGAGCTGACAAGCACCGTATTTTCCTCAAGCTCAAGCTCCGCCTCGGAAAATACGGTTTTTATATCATAAAGAGCCTCGTTCAAAGCTTTTGTGCCTCCTTTAAAAGCTCGTCTGCCGCGGCGGCAATCGGCACCTTTCGCAAAATTTCGCCGCGGCGGAATATAAGCGCGACACCGTCTCCGCAGGCAATGCCTATATCCGCACCGCGAGCCTCCCCGGGACCGTTTACCGCACAGCCCATAACCGCCACGGTAATGCTTTTGTTAAGAGAACGCACGCGCGCCTCTATTTCCCGCGCCACGGGCAGCATATCCACCTTACATCTGCCGCACGTGGGACAGCTTACGAAGTTTACACCGTCGCGCAAATTTAATGTTCGGAGTATTTCGTTACCGACGAACACCTCCTCCTCCGGAGGTGCTGTGAGAGAAACGCGCAAGGTATCGCCTATGCCCGAAAGAAGCAACGCGCCTATTCCCATACTGTTTTTCACCGTGCCGCCGAGTGCCGTGCCCGCCTCGGTAACACCGAGATGAAGAGGATAGTCTACCCTTGCCGCAAGCATACGGTATGCCGCAACGTTCGTTTCCACATTACTTGATTTTACCGACACCGCAATGTCGTAAAAGCCGACATCCTCCAGCATTTTAATATGCGAAAGTGCACTTTCGCACAGGGCTTCGGCTGTGGGCGCTTTATATTTTGCCAAAATTTCTTTTTCCAAGGAGCCACCGTTTACGCCGATGCGTATCGGAATTTTTCTTTTCGCACATTCGTTTGCCACGGCGCGCACGCGCTCCGTGCTTCCGATATTTCCCGGATTTATGCGTATTTTATCCGCACCGCCGCGTGCACACTCCACAGCCAAGCGGTAATCGAAATGAATATCCGCCACCAACGGCAAGGGTGACGCTTTCCGTATTTTCGCAAAGGCATATGCCGCCGCCATATCGGGCACGGCAAGGCGCACAATATCGCACCCCGCGGCGTGCAATCGCCTTATTTGCGCGGTGCACGCGGCAACGTCGTGCGTGTCGGTGTTAAGCATTGACTGCACGCTTACGGGAGTGCCGCCGCCCATAGGCACGCCGCCCACATCAATCTGTCTTGAAATACGCCTCTCCATAATATCCCCCCTCGGCACATATGCCGCCTTTCGGTTAAAGCTTTGTGTTTATTATACATCATTTTTTTGCGGCGGTAAAGCATATTTCGGATATTTTTCCCCTTCGGCGAAAAAAAAGGGAGTGAAAGCCTTTTTTTCACACCCTTTTTCTTTAATGCAAGCCGAAAAATTTCAATTCATTTTTTCAAGCGTTTCCATAATGCCGAGCACAATCGCCTCGGCAATATTTGCTTGTCCCGCTTCGCTCATAAGATACGCCCGATCGCTTTCGTTGCTTATAAAAGCCGTTTCCACCAGTGCCGCGGGGGCTTTTGTCGTGCGTATTACGTACAGATTTGCCCCGTTTTGAATTTCTTTCGGCTTAAGCGGCGTTTGCTTAAGCATATTTGCGTAAATATTTTTTGCCAAAAGCGTGCCCGTTTCCGACTCGGGGTGATAATACACCTGCGTGCCCGATATCGACGAATTGTCTATGGAGTTGCAATGTATGCTTACGAACAGATCGCAGTTGCTTTTATTCTCGATTTCCGCACGTCCCGACAACGAAATGAAATTATCGGTATCGCGCGTGTATATTACGCCTATGCCGCGCGCACTCAGCTTTTCGCCGACTTTTTTCGCCACGGCAAGGTTTATCAAACTCTCATACGCA
>CAZIQC010000032.1:0-9391 GCA_964541335.1 uncultured Oscillospiraceae bacterium | reverse complement strand
CGCCGAATTTTGTTTTCAGCTTGCTTGAGATAACGTCGAGGTGAAGCTCACCCATACCCGAAATTATGAGTTCCTTTGTTTCTTTGTTGTTTTTAACGGTAAATGTCGGGTCTTCTTCGGCAAGCTTGGCAAGTCCCGCACTGATTTTTTCCTCGTCGCCCTTGGCTTGCGGCACAATTGCCATCGAAAGCGCGGGCTTCGGGAAAGCTATTTCATCAAGCGCCGCGGCACCGTTTGCCGACAGGGTATCTCCCGTGAGCGCATTGGGCAGCTTTGTTGCCGCGCCGATGTCGCCCGCGCGCAGTTCGGAAACCTCGATAAGCTTTTTGCCGCGCATTATGTACAGCTTGCCTATTCTTTCGCTTGTTCCGCGATTAACGTCGTACAGGGCGGTATCGGGCTTTACACAGCCGCGAAATACTCTGAAAAGCGAAATCTTGCCGTAAGAATCCGCCAAGGTTTTGAACACGAAAGCGCACGGTGCGCCGTCCTCGGCATATTCGGGGAGCTTTTCAGTTTCCTTGGGCGACGGCAAATATTTAAGCATTGCGTCCATAAGAGAACGCACCGCAAACGTTTTTCCGACGCAAAATCCGCCGTATACCGGAACAACCAAGCCTTTCTTTACACTGCCTTTAAGCACGGCGCGCATTTCATCGTCGGTGATCGGCTCGTTTGCAAGGTATCTTTCAAGCAGCTCGTCACTCGAAAGGGCAACCGCCTCCAAAAGCGCGTCGTGATACTTGTCGTAATTTTCGCGCATATTGTCGGGAATGGGGATTTCCGTTTCAACGTCGTTTTCAACGGTGTATGCTTTGCCGCTTACCACGTTTACGTAGCCCTTAATGGTTTTCCCGTCTTTTATGGGAATTCTGAACACGGCGGCCGCCGCGCCGAATTTATCGTGAATTTGCGCCACAACCTTGTCAAAGTCGGCGTTTTCATCATCCATAAAGTTTATAAACATCATCTTTGCAAGCCCGTTTTGCGTGGCATATTCCCACGCCTTTTCCGTGCCTGCCTGCACGCCGTTTTTACCGTTTATGACGATAAGCGCGCTGTCCGCCCCGCGAACCGCACCCACAGCCTCGCCCACAAAGTCGAAATAGCCGGGCGTATCTATAAGATTTATTTTGGAATTTGCGATTTTGGGCGTGTGCCATTCGCACGGAGCGACGGCAAGATTTATCGAGATTTTCCTCTTTGTTTCCTCGGGGTCGCTGTCGCAAACGGTTGTCCCGTCCGATATTTTACCGAATCTTTCCGACGCGCCCGCCTTATGTAAAATCGCTTCCACAAGCGACGTTTTACCTGCCGTGCCGTGCCCGAGCACCACAATATTTCTTATACTTTCTCCGCTGAATACATTCATTTTACCGTCCTCCGTTCCTTATATTGATAACGCTTTTTCGTTATCCCTTGTTTTTTTATTTTACTATATTTTACTTAATATATATATCAGTATAATACACAATTTTTTATTTTTTATTTTTGTTGCTTTGCACAAAATTTTGTTCGAATTATTATCGTTTTTTAATTACATCGTATATTTTTGTGCAATTTGACGAAAAACGCCGAATTTTTTTAATATTTGGGTTTGACAAGCGGCGCATTGTTTGCTATATTATACTTATCCGAATCGGAGGCGGTAATTTATGGTTTTGACGGTGGATATAGGAAACACAAATATCGTTATGGGCTTGTTTGAGGGCGACGCATTAAAGCTTGTTTTTCGAATGGCTACGGATTCTCGCAAAACGGATTCCGAATATGCCGTGAAAATACGCGATATTCTCGCGCTTTCGAAATCAGCCGGGCAAATATGCGGCGCGGTTATATCCTCGGTTGTGCCGCCGCTGACCGCCATTTTGAAAAACGCAATAAAAACGGTGTACGATATAGACGCGCTAATCGTTGCGCCGGGCATTAAAACGGGAATAAACCTTCGGGTGGACAATCCCGCTCAGGTGGGCGCGGACCTTATTTGTGCCTGCGTGGGCGCGTATCATATGTACAAGCCGCCCGTGCTTATAACCGATATGGGCACGGCAACGAAAATGATGGTTGTGGACGAAAACGCCTGCTTTTGCGGTGTGTCGATAATTCCCGGGGTGGAAATATCGCTCAAGGCGCTGGCGGGGTCGGCGGCTCAGCTTCCGCAAATCGGGCTTGACGCGCCCGATAAGGTTATTGCGAAAAACACCGTGGAATGTATGCGCTCGGGAATTGTTTACGGCAGTGCCTCCCTTGTGGACGGAATGATTGACAGAATACTGGCGGAAATCGGCACGGATGCGTCGCTTGTTGCAACGGGCGGGCTTTCGAAAATGATTATACCGCACTGCACGCATAACATATTGCTTGACGAAAATCTTATTTTAAACGGCTTGTATATTATATACAGGAAAAATCAACCGAATTAAATTAAAAAAATATATGCGGCGCTGCATCTTTTTGAGCGGCAGCCGTGCACCGAGGCTTTCGGTGCGGATGGGAGTTTTTATGAACAAAACAAAAAAAACGGTACTCTATGCCCTGTTGACGGCGATTGTTTTCCTTATGGGATTTACGCCGATCGGTTATTTGCGCATAGGTGCGCTGTCAATCACGTTTCTTTCGGTTCCGGTGATTGTGGGAGCAATTATGCTGGGTATCGGCGGCGGTGCGTTTCTCGGCGGCATTTTCGGGCTTACAAGCTTTATTCAATGCTTTACGGGCGACGTTTTCGGGGCAACGCTTTTTTCGATAAACCCGCTGTTTACCGTGATACTTTGCTTCGTGCCCAGGATTTTGGCGGGCGTGGGCTGTGCGGCGGTATATAAAGCGATGAAAGGACGTGCGCGCTTTATTGTTTCAAGCTTGTGCGCCCCCGTTTTGAACACGCTTTTCTTTACAAGCACGCTGTGGCTTCTTTTCGGAAGCACCGACTACATTTCGCAAATGAATTTGGGAACGAATTTGCTTGCGTTCTTTGTCGGACTGGTCGGCATAAACGGCATAATCGAGGCGGCGTTGTGCACCGTTGTCGGAAGTGCCGTGGGAACGGCAATATATAACTTAAACGAAAATGCCCCCCGCCGTTAAGGCGGTGGGCATTACTTTGGTTTAAAATGAGCCGCTCTGTCAATAATCAGACGCGGCGGCTCATTCTTTTTTTGCAAATATCGTGTATTTATTATTTTATTTTCGCCGTTATACGTATGCCGTGCTTAATATCCGTTTTATCAAAGCTTACGTTTCCGTTTTCGAATTTAAAGGCGACGGGCTTTTTGTCAAGGGCTACGCTTAACACCTCGTCGCAAAATTTAAGTCCGAGCGAATTAAGCGAAATTTGCCCCTCCTCAACCTTTATTGTTATTGTGCCATTTTTGATTTCGAAAACGCCCCACGCACTTGCCACGCTCCAAATACAGCGAAAGTCCTCCGTTTTATAAGGCTTAAAACCGATGCGGTTGTGCGGCATATCAAACTCAAAGCCCGAAAGAATGGGCACAAGCGCATAGCTTGCCATTGAGCGCGCATAGTTACTGCCACATTCGAATTCGTTCCACGGATTTCTTCTTTCGCCGTTGAACCTGTTTCGCACGGCTCGCACGACGCTTAAGCCCTCCTCCGTTTTCCCGCGGGAAAGAAGCAGTCCCGCAAAGGAATATTCGAAGCCCGTCATCGTTTCTTCACAATACGGAACGGGGATTTTCGGCTTTTGTGCGCCGTCGGGATAGGCACAAATAAGAGTTCCCGCCTCGTCGTTAAGAGAAAAAATTCGCCACGGATTTACAACGGAGCGCATACTCGGCTTAAAGTTGTTTTTCATCATTTCGCAAAGTGCGGTGTCCGTTTGGTCGCGGTCGAAAATTTCGCCCAGACCGATTATGTCGGCGTGCCATTGAGCAAGCATTTGGTCGACGGACGACCCCTCCCCTATTTGATACTTTATTTGCCGCGCTTCATCGTTCCAATATTTTTCGGACGCGGCGAAGCCGTCGGTCAAGGATTTATCGGTTATATCGATTTTTTGAATAAAATATTTTCCGTTGAACAGGTTGTCCCTTGTCCACCTTTTTCCTTTTTCAAACAAGGTGCGATATTCGGCGGCTTTTTTTGTGTCGCCCAAAAATTCGCCCATTTGCACCGCCGCCGCCAAAGCCGCAAGATACATTCCCTCAAGCCAAGAGGAAGGACCGAAAAGCTCCATATCCAGCGTGTGATGCTGTCTGCCCTCCAAAACACCGTCGCCGTCGCGATCCCACTTGTCGGGGTTGTGCTCGCTTCGGGCATAGTCCAAAACCTTTTTTATGCTTTCCCAGTTTTCTTTAAGCCACTCGTTATCTCCCGAGAGTTTCCATTCGCGGAAGCATTTTATTACCGCACCCATTTGCCCGTCGACACAGGCACGAAAATCCGTCATTTTACTGCCTATCGGCAGCATTGTGCGAAAGCCCATTCGCCCGTTTTCGTCGGTGCTGTATTTAAACTCCGTATCTCTTACGGAGCGCTCCAACTCGGGGAAAAGAAAGCACATTGCATAAGCATAATTCCACACGTGCTGGCACGTTCCCTCGCACGAGCCTGTCAGCTCGTTTACGCCCTCCCAGCCGTAAAACGATCCGTCCTCCAGTCTCAGCACCGTGGGCGATTTAAGTACGGAAAGATTTGCCGACGCCGCGTCGATTACCTCGGGCGGAAGAGTTGCCCCGTGCAACGCTTTTTTGAATTTAAGTGTGCGGGCATACAGGCTGTCCCAATTTTTTAGGGCATACAGTGCCGTTTGCGCCGAATTTTCAAAAACGGTGGCATAATAATTTTTCCACGGGCGGCGCACGGCGGGGTCTTCGCTCTTGCTCCAATAGTTGAAATTGTTCGGAACGTTCCACGCCAAAACAAACCTAAGCTTTTTTTTGCTTTTCGGCAAAACTGCGGCTTCGGCAACAAGCGTGCCCGTGTCGAACGAGCCTGCCTCGGTGTAGAGCCTGTCTTTCAGGTGCTTTTCGGTTGAAAAATCGTTCCAAAAGGACACAATGCCGTCTTGCCAGCTTCCGCGATACCAATACGTTTGCGTATATGCGGCGGGGCAGTCGGTGGCAACGGTAAGGTCACCGTACTCGGTGCTTTCTTTATCCGCACCGCCGTTAAAAAGCGACAGCATTTTTATGCCGCCCGCCGTTTGCGTTTCGTTAAGCGACTGCTTGTACGGATTTGCGACCGACAGCGCAACTCGGTAGCGTATTTCCCCGTCGGTGATGTTTTCGATTTCGATTTCGAAAAAAGCCGCGGGCAAGCTCGAGTTTTTCGCGTCAAGCGGGATAAACGGGTTAAACGCCGTCAGCTTTACCTTTGCGGGGAAATTTTTGTCCTTAAAAGCAATCGACGCAATCGGAAATTCGCCGTTAAACACCGAGCTTTCGAAATGCGGAAAGCCGCACATTTTCTTATTGCTTACGCCGTAGCCGTAGCCCTGAAATTCCGTTTTTTTGTATTGCCCGACAAATTCCTTTTCAATGTCGCCGCAAAGCACCGCCGACGTGATTTTTTCGCCTTGCACGGCACTTATCGCAAAATGCGAACAGCCGTTTGTGCTTCCCTTTGACGGACGGTTGAAAATTTCCCAATCAATCAGGCGACCGCCGCCGTCGAGTCCTATGCTTCCCGTGCCTATTCCGCCGAGCGGAAATGATATTTCCTTTGTGTGCGTTTTTTTGTATTTCATAATTCACCTCTGCAGTTTAAGAGCGCATTTAAGCGTTTCTCCGATATGTGTTGCCATTTTTCTGTGACCGAATGTGTTCGGGTGAATGTTGTCGTCCGTGCAATCGGCGCGGTTTTCTCCCGCAAAGAACGCCGCCCCGTCAACAAAATACAGGTTTTCGTCGCCGCTTTTTATACCCTTGGAATAAGTATCGGTTATAATTGCGCGCCGCTGTGAATGACGAAAGCTTTCAATTCTGTAATCGGGCTTCGATACCAGAATTATCGGAATGTCGGGGTTTTTCTCGCGCACCTTTTTATAAACGCCAAAGTGCGTTTTTTCAAGGTGCTC
Source organism: uncultured Oscillospiraceae bacterium (assembly GCA_964541335.1). GTDB lineage: Bacteria > Bacillota > Clostridia > UMGS1883 > UMGS1883 > UMGS1883. Next base: position 3,354 of record CAZIQC010000032.1, on the reverse strand, counting down.
GGGCGAGGGCGAGTTGTGGTCGTAATCAAGGACAAACGCACTCATATCAAGCCCGGCAACGTATTCGACAAGTGCCTCTTGCGCGATAAATGCTCCCGCAAAGCCGAGGTTTGTGTAGTTTATGTTAAGCTCTCTTTCTATAATGCTCGTGTAGCAAAGCCCCGGGCGCGACGCGCTTGCGCCTTGTGTTATGGACGACCCCAAAAACACGGTCGGTTTTTCAAGCTTGTAGGGCGAAGGAGCTTTTACGTATGCCTCCCCGTCAAGCCCGACGAGCACCTCCTCCACCTCGTTCATCAGCGGAAAATAAAGTGTTATTTCCTTTTCGCCGCCGCCGATGTCGGCAATGCGCTCAAACTCGTTATCCAAATTTGTGGGCGGAAACAGGCACGCGCAAAATTCCGATGTGTTACCCCGATTAACGTAAAGGTCGAAGCCGCACACCATTTGCCGCGGGCGCGTGGAATATTCGCGCAGCATAGGAATTTTTACCTTTATCGCCACACGCTCCGAATTTGTTTTGAAGCGTATTCTGCCGCCTGCCGTTCGCCTGTACATATCCGAGATGTTGCCCCCGCGCACGGTGGCTTTTTTCGGCAACGGTGTGCGGCGTTCGTATAAATTCCGTGCTTGAGCAAAAGCCGTATACCCCAAACGGCTTTTGCCAAGCATTGTAAAAGGTAACGGTTTCGTCACTTTTTCCGAGGTTTTCCGCAAGCTCCACCGACATTATTTTTACCATATTCGTCACTCCCTCGTTAAAATTGCGGCACATCGACGGGCTTGGAATTGTTATTGACCGACTCTGCCGACAATATGCCCGCCGCCGTCCAGTTTGCCGCGTCGGAAAAGGTTATCGGCACGGGTGCACCGTCAAGCACACAGGAGGCGAATTTTTCAAGCATCATCACCGCGCCGCTGTCATACAGCTCGTAGGTATCGTTATCGAGCAGGTTTTTTGCATAGTCGGCGGGATTCCAGTATTTTTTCCACTCGGCTGAGCAATAGTCCTTAAATTCGTAAACGTTGCTCCATTTGTTCGGCTCGGCTTCGCCGCGGATGTGAACCCTGTGGAAATCCTGCGGACCTTGGGGGGCTTGGTAGCACCCTTGCGTTCCTTGGAAGCCGTAATAAGTAACACTGTCGGGACGGGGCGAAACAAAGCTTGACCTAAGCCTTATCAAATGCCCCTTATTCGTTTGAAGCATAAGAGTGCAGGTATTGTCGGCAACCATATCGAAGCTGTGTCCCGACGCCATACACGACACGCTCACGACCTTTTCTTTCATAATGTGAAGCAACGGACCGAGAGTGTGCGTGATATACGGATGTCCGCGCCGCCCGAAATAGGTTTTTTGCCGCCAACCGCCGATATTCGGAAAGTTGGGGTGGTATTCCTGAAAATCCTTGAGATAGTCGCTTTCGGCGTAGTATATTTCCCCGAGCTTGCCAGCACGAATAAGCTCCTCCACTATTAAAAGCGGGCGTATGAAGCAATAGTTTTCCGCCATCATATATATTTTGCCGCTTTTTTCGATTGCTTCGCCGATTTTGTATATATCGTCGATGGTGGTGGCAACGATTACCTCCGACAAAACGTGCTTGCCCGCCGAAAGCGCGTCGATAACGGTTTGCGTGTGAACGTCTATCGGTGTTGCCATTACTACCGCGTCAATCTCGGGATCGGACAAAAGCTCGCGATAATCGTAGTATACCTTTATATCGGAGTTTGGGGAAATCCTTTTGTATTTTACGGCGAGCGCGTCCGCCTTTTCACGGTCTGTATCGCACACCGCCGCAAGGGTTGTGTTTGCGGCTTTGAGGGCATTTATTGCGTGAGTGTTGCCGCGGTTTAAGCCCACTATGCCGAGCCTTAGTTTTTTCATTTCAATCGCCCTTCTTTTTATTAAAGTCCGAAATCGGGTATTTGCACGGGTGCACCGCCGTTATTTATCGACTGTTCCGACAAAATGCCCGCCGCTGTCCAGTTTAAAGAACGCTTTGCACTTATGGGCGGCTCGGTGTCGTTTATGATACATTTCCCGAATTCCTCCAAAAGGAGCGGCGTGCCGCTGTCGTAGAACGACATACCGTCGTCCTTGGTGTCGTCGAAATAATCGGGCGGGTATATTTCGTTCCATTCTTTCGGATAAAAGCCCTTAAAGTCGAGCACATTGCGCCACTCCTGCGGGTCGCACAAGCCGCGAATGTGTATTTTGTGCGTGTCCGTACCGCCGCACGACCCCTGGAAGCACCCCTTCGTTCCCTGTAGGCTGTAATAGGTGTACAGGTCGGGGCGCTCGCTTATAAAGCTGCTGCGAAGCCTAATCATTGCACCGTTTTGCGTTTGGAGCATAAGCACGCACGTGCGATCCGCCGTAAGCGAGCCGTACTTGCCTGCCCCCATACAGCAAACGGACGCAATATCGGTTTCCATAGTGAAGCACAGCGGGCCGAGAGAATGTGTTATGTACGGATGACCGCGCCGTCCGAAATACTCCTTTTTCCTCCATTCGGAAAGTCCGTCGGGGAAGCCCTCGCGCAGTTGAAAATCCATCAGGTAATCGCTTTCGCCGTAGTAAACGTCGCCCAAAAGACCTTCCTTTATCATATTTTGCGCAATGGTAAGCGGGCGATAGTAGCAATAGTTTTCTTCCATCATATATTTTTTGCCCGAGGCTTTCACCGCGTCCGCCACACGTTGGCAGTCTTCAATCGTTGTTGCACTGATAACCTCGGCAAGCACGTGCTTGCCGGCGTTAAGCGCCTTTATCGTGTGCTCGGTATGGTCGGAAATGGGGGTTGCCAAAACAACCGCCTCCACGTCTGTTTTCAAAACGTCATCCAAAGAATAGTATACGCTTTCAACGCCGTTTTCCCGCGCAAAATCATCCGCCAAAGAGCGGTCGAGATCGGCAACGGCAACAAGCTCCAAATTGCGCGCATAGTTTAAAATGAATTTTGCAAGCGTGCCGCCGCGGTGCAAGCCCACAACGGCTGTTTTTACCTTTTTCACAATTTATCACTCCTTATATATTGAATTGCGACAAAAATTTTACTGATTCTTCAAGCTTTTGTGCGGCGTCCTCAGCCGAGTCGGACGGGTATTCCATTGAAAAATATCCCTTATAGCCGCCTTTTTCCAAAATCTCGAAATACTTTTTAAAATCTATTTTTCCCTTGCCGTAGCGCATAAGCGAATTGCCCTCCACGGCGTCGCGCAGGTGCGAATGAACCATTCTGGGAACATATCTTTCCGCAAGTGCAAGCATATCCTCACCGGCAAAGGTGATGTGCGCGGGGTCAAAGGTGAGCTTTACGCGATCGTCCTGCATTGACCAGTAACGGTCAACA